>CAKUJL010000064.1 GCA_934661715.1 uncultured Oscillospiraceae bacterium
GAGCTTCATAGCAGCCTCAGACTTGAACTCACAGCCAGGGATATACGGCTGCACCACCTGATCGCTGCCGACATCCTTTCGAACAGGGCCTCTGACGTTGGACGGTCCCGGCTCCCAACTTGAAAGTTTTTGCACTTTGCGAAGCGTATCGAGATAGCCGACACGGCCAAGCACCTGCTGGGTGTGTGTGCTGCTTCCGTCCTTCAGACCGTTGATCATACGCAGCTCAATGGGATCGATACCGAGTCTTTCCGAGAGCATGTCCATGGAGGATTCAATAGCAAAGGTTGGCTGCAAAACGCCAAAGGTCCGCATCGCGCCGGAGGGGGTGTTGTTGGTATAGTAGCCATTGGAAAGGACGCTGACGTTTTCGATTTCATACGGGCCCGCGCCCAGAATTGCGGACTTGCCGACAGTTCCCTTTGTAGAAAAGCAGTACGCACCGCCATCGGACTTGAGGTCAATCTGAATGGCCTGTATCCTTCCGTCTTTATTCACACCGATTTTGTGATGAATCCGCACCGGATGGCGCTTTGCGCTGCCGATCAGAGAATCTCGCCGGGAGAAGACCAGCCGCACAGGCTGCTTCGTCTTGAGCGCCGCAATGGCCAGAATTGCCTGATAGATCATGTCCTCTTTGCCGCCGAAACCACCTCCGGTTGGGGTCATAATCACGCGGATTTTGTTAAACGGCATATCGAGAATCTTTGCCAGCAGCATTCGGTGATGCGTAATGTCCTGATCACAGGATTTGACAACCAGTACACCGTCCGGGTCGCAGTACGCAATGCCCGCCTCTGTTTCCAGATACGCGTGTTCAATCGCCTGCGTGGTATAGTCGTTTTCAAAAATAATATCACTTTTGGAGAAGCCTGCCTCTACGTCGCCCTTTTTGATACGCGTGGTGCTCACGACATTGTCCGGATGATCGTCATGAAGAACCGCTTTGCAGGCTATGGCCTCATCGATGCTGGTTACAACCGGAAGCTTTCGGTAGACGATCTCTACGCCCTTTTCTGCCGCTTCAGCCTCTTCGAGCGTCGAAGCCACAATGGCGACGACCGGCTCACCGTAGAAGTGAACCTTGCCCTTTGCCAGCACTGGCTGGTCATGGAACGCAACGCCAAAGCCGTCAATGCCCGGAACGTCTTCACTTGTTACCACACATTCAACGCCCGGCATTTCGAGCGCTTTTTCATAGTTGATGCTGACAATCTCCGCATGCGCTTCCGTGCTGCGGACCAGATGCATATGCAGCATTCTGGTCATTTCCATATCGCCCGCATATTCCAATGCGCCCGTTACCTTTCCAAGCGCATCGACACGTTTGGCGCATGCGCCGATCATCCGGTTCGTATCCGGGCGCACGTCTTCAAGACAGTCATCGCTTTTATCGCCATTGAGAATATCACGTGCCAGCTCAATGGCTTCAATGATTTTTGCATAACCGGTGCACCGGCAGATATTGCCGCCGAGCCGCCGGCGGATTTCCCGTCTGTCCGGATGCCGGTTTCCCTTGAGAATTGTTGTAGCCGCCATAATCATGCCCGGCGTACAGTAGCCGCACTGAACAGCGCCGGCCTTGATAAAGCTCTTCTGAATGACGCTCAGGCCTTCGGCCCCGATACCTTCGATGGTCACGATCTTGCAGCCGTTGACCTGTGCAACTGGAATCAGACAGCTCTTTTTCAATACGCCGTCGACCAGTACCGAACACGTTCCGCACTCGCCGGCGTTGCAGCCTTTTTTTGTGCCGATCAGATGCAGCTCGTCACGCAGAAAATCAGCCAGCCGCATGCCAGGTGCCGCATAGCGCCGGACCTGCCTGCCGTTTACGGTCAATTCAATTTGGATACACTCCGCGTCCATAAAACTTCACCTTTCTGCTGTGCGAAAAAACTCCGCATATCAGCCGGTATCATGTTATTATAGCTCCACGCCAGTCTCCGCCAACGCCTCGCTCAGGCCCGCGAAGAAAAAGTTCCGCACAACAATTGCACGATACTCCCGGCGGCTTCTGGAACGGACAACGTCAGCCGGGATAAATTCTGCCGCCGCATCGATGACCTCGCGGCAAATCGGCTTTCCTTTTAGATATGCTTCGCACTCGTAAAGCCGCGTAGGCGTTGGGCCAATTCCGCCGAAGGCAATACGCGCATCCGCGAAACTGCGGCTGTCTGCGTCCGGCTTCACCAAAAACGCCGAGTTCACCGTAGAAATGCACAGTGAGCGCCGAAGTCCAACCTTTTTGAAGGCGCAGCCATAGCCGGAAAGAATTGGGCACGTAACGGATGCAATGCAGGCACGTTTTTCCATTGTCGTTTTCTTCGGGCCAAGGATAAATTCCATGATTTGATAGTCTTTCTCGTGAATACCGCTTTCGTCCTGATACAGCGTATGCACCACCGCATCCAACGCGGCCATCGGCGCGATTAGATCTCCCGAAGGAGAAGCGTTTGCAAGATTCCCGCCGACGCTTGCTGCTTCCCGGATCTGCTGATCTGCAAAATAGATGGCGGCATGGCGAACGATGGGAACGCATTCGATCAGAACGGCATCCTCCAGAAACTGCTGCACACGGGTGTTGGCACCGATGGTAATGCTATTGCCGCTGCGCGAAATATTGCTGAACGCCTCGATGGCGCTGATGTCAATCGCGCACTCTGCAAGCTTTCCGGAGCCGGCCTCTTTTGCATAAACGTCCGTGCCGCCCGAAAGAAGGTCAAATGAGTCCTTGTTCTGCTCCATCAGAGCAAACAGCTCCTGAATGCTCTCTGGTCTGCTATATTTCCTGTACTGTAACATAGGAACACGCTCCCGGTCTGCGGCAGACAAAAGTTTTTGCCAGCCGGCGTTTTTTGCTCTGGCCGGCCGATGCGCACCCAGGAGGCAACAATTGGGCACGCACCGAAACCGGCGGAAATGGAGGAAATGCGGATGGATTATTCGTGAACCTTGACGACGACCTTGATCGCGTCGTCAATTCGTTCTCTGGAATATTTCAGCGCTGTCAGAAGATCTTCAAATGCAAACGTATGCGTGTGGATCAAAGACGCGTCGAAACGTTCTTCGTTGATCAGCGATGCCGCGCGTTTGACCGCACTCTTGCCCTCGCCGCGGATTCCAAAAAGGGAAATGTTGCTGCTGATCAGCCCCGCAACGTCGACCTCAACCGGTCCATTGGGGAAGGCCGCCAGGCAGATTTTACCGCCGCGCTTGAGCATTTTGGCCGCTTCATTGATGGAATTCGGCGCACCCGAGCACTCCATGACATAGTTGACGCCTTTGCCTCCGGTAATCTCCATAACCGCTTCAATGACGTCCTGTTTCCTGACGTTTACTGTGTAATCCGCGCCAAGCTTTTTGCCGAGCTCCAGTCGGTTGTCGCGCGTTCCGGTCAGAATGACAGGATTTGCGCCGAGGCTCTTGGCAACCGCGACAGCCATCAGCCCAATGGGTCCGGGACCAGTAACAGCCAGCGCTTCTCCCGCGAAAAGGCCGCCGATGCTGTCCAGACCGTACATGGCCGTACCGGCGGTGACGATCATTGTAGCCGTCTCATCCGAGACGTTGTCCGCCACACGGGCAAGGGTATTGACATTGTTGACTGCGTACTCGGCAAAGCCGCCGTCGGTGGTAAAGCCGTTGCAGCGATGGCCCTTGTCGTGCCCTTCATAGTTTTCGCCATAGTTCAGGCAGGAGGTATACATCCCCTCTCGGCAGCGCTCACAGTGACCGCAGCCCGCGTGCACCTCGACGGCAACACGTTCACCGATCTTGAATTCGTCGACGCCGGGGCCAAGCTTGACAATCGTTCCCATATACTCGTGACCGGGCGTGAAGCCCTTGTTGAACGGCAGTCCGCCCTGAATCAGCGCCGGAGGACCATAGTCAAGCACCTTGAAATCGGTCGCACAGACAGCAACTGCGTCAATGCGAACCAGAACCTCGTACTTTCCAGGCTTGGGGACAGGCTTTTCCTCGAGCGTCAGCACACCAGGATCTCCGAGCACCCATGCCTGCATTTTTTCAGGGACTTCCAGCGTCTTTTTCTTCATTTTACTCTCCTCTATATACTATTTATAGATACATAGCTTGTCAAATTGGAAATCAGAAGCCAATCTCATGCTTAAGCTTCTGTACGCGCTCGCACCAGTTGCCGACGTTCCAGTCGCCGAAAGAGCCGAGGCCTGCCAGATCATCTGTTCCGTAGTAGACCGGCACATGCACCAGAGACAGTCCGTCGTACCGGTAAGCCTGCTCGAGAACCGTTTCGAGTTCCTGTGCAGTTTCGGCATAGAAGCCCTTAACGCCGTGGACAGCCTCGGCCATCTGTACGTAATCAACCGCAACCTGATCATCGGTTTTGAACTCGATGTTGTACTGCGACTGCTGCAAGCTGGTGATCGCGCCCATGCGGCGGTTGTCAAACAGAACGATCATGCCCTTGACATGATACTGAACCGCGTCGATGAGCACCTGCGGGTTCATCATGAAGCTTCCGTCGCCGGTGAAGGCGATGGGATAGTCTCGATTCCCTGCCAATGCGAAGGCCAGGACCGAGGAAACTGCAAATCCCATGTAGGAAGATCCGGTATCTGTAATGGTCTGACCAGGAATCTCATCCGTGACGATCTGGAAGCCGTTGGCCTGTACGTCGCCGGCATCGAAAATCTTCACACAGCCGTTGGCGTCAGCAAAATCGACAACCTTCTTGATTGCCGCAGGTTCTGCCATCAAAACCTTTCCACGCTTGGGGTCCTCAAAGCCGGCCTTTTCGTAGCGGAGAACCTTGAACGTTTCCCACTCGACACGCTTTTCGGTGCAGGCGGCAAGCCAGTCCGGATTTTTCTTTTTGCCGGCAGCCTTGAGCAGCCCAATCAGCTTTTCCAGCACCTGCTGCGCATCGCCCTGAATGCGGATGGCGTTGTTGTACTGGCCGAGATCGTCGTAATCGCTGTTGATATTGATCATCCGCACAGCCTTGCGGAACGCCGTGCCGGAGCAGTCCCACTGGCAAACGCCGCGTGCACCGAGGACGATCATCAGATCGCATTCGTTCATTGCGTAGTTGCCGCAGATGGAGCCCTTCGAACCGCCGACGCCCATGTTGCGGGGCTTGGAGTAGGGATAAAGACCGGGCACCTTCGGGCCGTGGACATACATCGCGTCTGCCAGCTCCAGAAATTCGCCCAGAACCTCCGCTGAAACACGCGCTGCACCGCCGCCCGTTTTGAGCGTTACGCGCGACGCGCTGCAGATGGCCCTGACCGCCTCTTCAAACAGGTCATCGGTCGTCGTAATGATTTTCGATTCTTCCGCCTTTTCCGGGAACTCCAGAAGATTGCAGTGCTGCATAACCTTCGGCTGCATATTCATCGGCAGAAGCAGATAGAACGGGGAATGCTTGACGCCACCATTGACAGCGGCAGCGCCGCGCTTTAGCGCAGTAAAAACTGCTTCCGGCGTATGCAGAGAATACGCTTCACCGAGCGTTGACAGCAGGCGCAGGAACAGCTCCTGCTCGCGCTTGGGAATCTGCTGCATATTCGGGCCTTCACTGTGGCTTGTCTCATCGCCCATCAGATAATAGACGCCGAGGCCGTTGGAAAGCGGAACCAGCGAACCGGCCGCCGCGTGCATAGCGCCCGGGCCGATGGAGGTAAAGACCGCCGGAATTTCGTTGTATTTCCAGCGGAGCATCGCCGCCGCATGGGAGGCTTCAACCTCATTGCGGACGTTGATGGTGCGAACTGCGCCTTCTTCTTCGTAAACGCGAAGCGCTTCTCCGACATCGGTCATTCCATGGCCAAAAATACCGATGAAGGTCTTGACGCCCTGATTCACAAGGCCCAGAACGATTGCCTCGCTGAGGCTCACGTCCTGAAATTTTTCAAGCGCTCCGACCTCCACTGCCTTTTGCAGTGTGCCGTAAGCCTTGACCTGACGGGCGCGTACTCTTCTTTGTTCAATCATGTCATTCATAGTCATTCCTCGTTATGCTTCGATGTACTTCTCTAATTTCTCTTTTGCCGCCAGATCCAGAACGTCCAAAAATCCCGGAAAATTCACGACCCGCGTCACAATTTCCTGCGGAATGGCATCCAGTATTTCAAAAAACGGCTTATGCGCAGCCTGTGAAATGCCCTCGAGAATCGCGCGGGATTGCTGCTGGGATTCCTTTCTGCTCTCGGGGTAGCCACAGCCACGTTCAACACTGAAAATCCGGTCAAACACAAACCGCAGATTTGCGTCTGCAGCCCAGCCGTACCCCTGATTGAGGGGCAGCGAGATGCAGTTGCCGCCGTTGATCTGTGTAAACAGCCACGCATCCAGCGGGCCCGAGATCAGGCCGCAGACCACGTTCGGATATTGCAGAACCGCATTGAGATATCCCTGACCCGTGCCGCAGCCGCCGACGACAAAGTCCGCCGCACCGGCATTCAAAAGAATCGCGCTCATCAGTCCCGTATGAATGTACGTCAGCTCCGGCAGCGATGGATCGTTTCGCATACCGAGATTCAGAATCTCATGGCCGTGTCCATCCAGCGCCAGCAGAATATCCTGATTTTTCTGTTTTGCACTTACTTCGTTGATTACAGCAATACGCATTTGCCTCATCACCCTTCCATTGTTATCCGCATTTCTGGCATTTGCCGCCCATGCGTTTTGTTCGGTATGCTCGAATTATAATAGGCCCTTGCGAGGATTGCAATGCGTTTTACGCTATCTTGTTGCGTATATTGCAATAAGATCATTTTTTGTGCAACTGCATAAATAATAGCGCATTTTTTCGCTATTTTTCACAATTAGAACAGCGAATGTTGCATTTTCCCAAAAATCGCACGATTTCCCTGCGTATTTCCCCGAATAAATGTTTGGTTTTTCAAGCAATCTATCTATTTCTATCGAAAGAAATCATAGAAAAACGCGATTTGGCACTTGCATCCGTGTCGTCTCGATGCTAAAATAAGCAAAAATTGGTGTTGCAGGAGCGATCACATGGTACAGTCTCTTGACCGTGCGATGGACATACTGTCCATCTTAGAAAAAGAAAACAGTGCAAGCGTAACAGAAATCGCAGCAAAGCTTGAAGTGAACAAAAGTACGGCCTCCCGTCTTCTGGAAACGCTCAAGCAGCATGAGATGGTTCGTGTGGATCCCGCGACGAAGCGCTACCTGCTGGGCTTTCGTATTCTTCACCTCGGCGAGGGCGTCAAGCGCAATATCAACGTCATCTCCATTGCGCGTCCGTTCATGGCAAAGTTGTACGATGAATTAAACGAGAGCGTACATCTGTGCGCCTTCAGCCCCGACTCAGTCTATGTGGTCGATCAGGTACAGTCCAACAAGGCTTACAATCTATCCGCAAGCGTTGGTATGCCGGAGCCGATCCACTGCTCATCGGTTGGAAAGTGCATTCTGGCCTACCTTACCCCGACAAACGTCGACCGTTTGCTGAAGGATTATGTCTTCACGCCATATACGCCGAAGACGATCACCGATGCAAATGAACTCAAAAAGCAGCTTGTAAAAATTCGCGAACAGGGATACGCCGTTGACAATGAGGAAATCGCACTCGGCGTGCGCTGCATTGCTGCGCCTGTCTATAATTACCGTGGAAACGTAAAATACAGCCTCGGCATTTCCGGCACCACCTCCAACATCCGCCCGTCGACCATTGATCGCTACGTTAGCGCACTTCAAGATGCCTGTGCGCAGATTAGTCAGGCCCTCGGCTACCGGCAGTAAGTGCAAAGCAAGATGCCCTGAGACAGTGCTGAAACATACGGACAAAAAACCACTGGTAATCATAATCACCAGTGGCCTGCACTCTTTATGAACTGTGCGAATTTCTTCTGCGAGATTTCTCCAT
>CAKUJL010000065.1 GCA_934661715.1 uncultured Oscillospiraceae bacterium
TTCGAGACCCTGAAGACGGTTGCCGAAGACATCCACGCCCGCGCTGCCGAGCTCGGCTTCGACGCTTTCACCTCTTCTTCCATGACCTCCGATTCCAGCTGGCGCTTCACCGGCCATCTGGCAAACCTCGAGTACTACTATGAGTCCGTGGATGATCCCACCGCTTGGGAGACCTGCCCGGCTACCATCACCGGCAACTACATGCAGAACTACAAGAACCTGTGGGATCTGTACATCAACAACGCCGCGACGAATCCTGCCGATCTGGCCGCTGGCGGCTTTGACGCACAGGCTGAATTCGCAGACGGCAAGGCAGTGTTCTATTCGCAGGGCAACTGGGAATGGTCCGCTCTTCAGGAAAAGGGCATGAACGCTGACGATTTGACCATGATCCCGTACTACTGCGGCGTGGAAGGCGAAGAAAAGGCCGGCCTCAACTGCGGCACCGAGAACTGCTGGGCTGTCAACAGCGAGGCTTCCGAGGAAGACATCCAGGCGACCCTCGACTTCATGTACTGGATGGTCACCGACGCTGACGCTTCCCGCCTGCTCGTCGACTCCTTCGGCGTTATG
The DNA here is from genome assembly GCA_934661715.1 of uncultured Oscillospiraceae bacterium. Lineage (GTDB taxonomy): Bacteria > Bacillota > Clostridia > Oscillospirales > Oscillospiraceae > CAG-170. The sequence goes on from CAKUJL010000065.1 coordinate 574, forward strand.
CCGTATGCGCAGGCTGCCGAGTCCACCAACCCGTTCCTGAAGATCGCCAACGAGTACTCCGCCGAAGGCAACTATGTCATGCCCTGGGTCACCAACTTCCAGCCGAACGTTGACGCTTACCGTGACGGCCTCGTCGCCGCTATGAACCAGTACGACGCCGACCAGACCGACGCCAACTGGGAGCTCGTCAGAACCGCGTTCGTCGACGGTTGGGCACAGCAGTATCAGGCAGCTAATGGTTAATTGATTGCCGGGCCTTTTGCCCCAATGCCGCGGTATAAAGCCTCCATACACAAAGTATTCCTGCGCTTTTATACCTTGCCTTGGAACAAGGACCCTTGCCGATCAAGGCTAAGCAACCGAATAAACTCTTGCACGGGGCGAGCGTCACGCTCGCCCCGTTTTTCAAAGGCCGGGATTCCGGCAACATCACGCGGAGGGCCGCATGAGGCCGCCGGCGTGCAATGCAATGAAATGTGAAACGGGAGATGAGGGTATTGAAGCATAGAAGAGACCCCGCGGCGGTCAACAGCCGCCTGATCCGCCGGCCCATCCAGCGGATGTTCTGGCTGTTCCTGCTTCCGATGACGGGAGCGTTCTGCATCGGGTTTGTGTATCCGTTCCTGAAGGGCCTGTTTTTGTCCTTCTGCAAATTCAAGACGACCAGCAAGTGGACGTGGGTGGGCCTGGCCAACTACGGCAAGGCCTTCGCCGACGAGAGCTTCCGGTATTCGTTCGGCTACACGGCGCTGTTCGCTATCGTGTCCTTGATCATCATCAACGTGCTTGCCTTCGCGGTGGCCTACGCGCTGACGCAGGGCATCAAGGGCACGAACGTGTTCCGGACGGTCTTCTTCATGCCGAACCTCATCGGCGGCATCGTTCTGGGCTATATCTGGAGCATGATCTTTGACGGCATCCTGAGCCATTACGGAACGTCCATTCTGCTCAACACCAAGCTCGGCTTCTGGGGATTGATCATCCTCATGTGCTGGCAGCAGATCGGCTATATGATGATCATTTATATCGCGGGCTTGCAGGCCGTGCCGGAGGATATGCTCGAGGCGGCGAAGATCGACGGCGCGAACAAGTGGCAGACACTCTGGAAGGTCACGATCCCGAACGTCATGCCGTCCATCACGATCTGCATGTTCCTGACGCTGACCAACGGCTTCAAGCTCTTCGACCAGAACCTCGCGCTCACCGGCGGCCAGCCGTATATCATCAACCCCGACGGCACGACGGTGCACACGACGGAGATGCTGGCGCTGAACATCTACAACACCTTCTACGGCCAGAACGCCAACGCCAGAGGCACCGCGCAGGCCAAGGCAGTTCTGTTCTTCATTCTGGTTGCGGCCATCGGCCTCGTCCAGCTCAACGCCACACGGAAAAAGGAGGTTCAGCAGTGATGAAAAACAGCGCGATTTCAAAGGAAAAGCAGGCCAAGCGGGCACTGACGATCTTCTTTGCCGTCCTTTGCGTGTTCTATGTGATGCCCGTTTTTCTGGTGCTTCTGAACTCGTTCAAGGTCAACACGTTTGTCAAGACCGATACCTTCGGCTGGCCGAGCGGCGAGAGCTTCGCGGGCCTCAGCAACTTTGTCAAGGGCATGACCTTCGGCAACTATCCGTTCTGGAAATCCGCACTCTACAGCACGATCATCACCGTTTTGTCGACGGCCCTGATTCTGCTGTTTACCTCGATGGCCGCGTGGTATATTTCGCGCGTAGGCTCGCTCGTGTGCAGGGTCATCTACTATCTTTGTGTCTTTTCGATGGTCGTGCCGTTCCAGATGGTCATGTTTACGCTTTCGAAGACGGCCGACACGCTGAAATTAAACACCCCGTGGACGATCCCGGTCATTTATCTGGGCTTTGGCGCGGGACTGGCCGTGTTCATGTTCACGGGCTTTGTCAAGGCGATTCCGCTGGACATTGAAGAGGCTGCCGCCATTGACGGCTGCGGCCCGCTGCGCACGTACTTCTCGGTGGTTCTGCCGATGCTCCGGCCGACGATGATCTCGGTCGGCATTCTGGAGATCATGTGGATCTGGAACGACTATCTGCTGCCGTATCTGGTGCTCGACCGGACGAAGTATCTGACCATCCCCATCCACATCCAGTACCTCAAGGGAAGCTACGGCACGGTCGACCTCGGCGCGACGATGGCGCTTATCCTGATGTCCATCATCCCGGTCATCGTGTTCTATCTGACGTGCCAGAAGCACATCATCAAGGGTGTTGCCGCGGGCGCGGTCAAGGGCTAAGAAAAAAGGAGGCGGAAGGCTTGACCATCAAAGACCTGGCCAGACTCAGCGGGTATTCCCTCGGCACGGTCTCGCGCGTGCTCAACAACCAGCCGAACGTCTCCGATCTGGCGAGAAAAACGATCCTCGCCCTCGTCGAAGAGCACGGCTTCGAGCGCAACGCCAGTGCGCAGCTATTAAAGCAGCAGCGCTCAAAGTCCGTTCTCATCGTCGTCAAGGGCACGTCGAACGAAATGTTCGCGGCCATGGTCGAGACGCTGCAATCTCTTTTTGCGGACACCGACCATCCCGTCATCGCCGACTTCACCGATGAAGACGAAAACGAGGTGCGCCGCGCCGTGCAGCTGTGCCGGGAGAGAAAGCCGAGCGGCGTTCTGTTCCTCGGCGGCACGAACGAAAATTTCCGCAGCGATTTCGGCGCCATTACCGTCCCCGCCGTCGTGGTGACGAACGACGCGCGCGAGCTCGATTTTCCGAACCTCTCGAGCGTCTCGACCGACGACTGCGCGGGCGCGGCGTGCGCGGTGGAGCATCTGCTCGGCTGCGGACACCGGAACCTTGTCGTGCTCGGCGGCGACCGCGCCATTTCCGACACCAGCGCCAAGCGCTACGAGGGCTGTGTGGAGGCGTTTTCGAATTTCGGCTTGACATTTGACGACAAAACCATGTATTATACCGGCCGGTACTCGTATGAGTTCGGCTACAACGGCATGAAGCAGGCCCTGCGCGACCGGAAGGATCTCACGGCGGTCTTCGCAATGGCGGACGTCATCGCCATCGGGGCCATCCGGGCGCTGTTTGACGAAGGGCTTCGCGTGCCGGAGGATATTTCCGTCGCGGGCTACGACGGACTTCGCATCGGAGGGTACTATGTGCCGAAGCTCACGACGGTTTCGCAGTCGGTGGAGCTTCTGGCCAAGCGCTCGTTTGAGCTTCTGATGTCGTGTATGCAGGGCGGGTGCGCGAAGCATCTGACCGTGCCGTTTACACTTCTGAGCCGGCAGAGCGTCCGGCAAATCACGCGGTAAAAGAGGGATCATTATGGAACGAAGCAGCGGAATTCTGCTGCATATCACGTCCTTGCCGTCGAAATACGGCATCGGCAATTTCGGAAAAGAGGCCTACGCATTCGTGGACTTCCTGCACGAGGCGGGGCAGAAATACTGGCAGATCCTCCCGCTTTGCCCGCCGGGGTACGGAGACTCTCCGTATCAGGGCTTCTCGGCCTTCGCGGGAAATCCGTATCTCATTGACCCGGAGCAGCTGGTCGAGGCCGGATGGCTCAGCCGGGAAACGCTGCAAAGCGTCGACTGGTCCGAGCGGGACGATCAGGTCGATTTTCGCCGGATGTACGACGAGCGGCTTCACATGCTCCACGCGGCGTTCGGCGCGTTCTTGGAAAATCCGCCCGCGGATTTTGACGAGTTTACGAAGCGAGAAGCCGGCTGGCTTTCTGAGTACGCGCTTTTTATGGCCATCAAGGCGCATTTTGACGACCGGCCGTGGCTCGAGTGGCCGGCGGATATCAGGCTTCATCAGCCGCAGGCGCTGTCTCAGTACCGCGAAAGTCTTGCGCAGGACGTGCAGTTCCACTGCTTCTTGCAGTACGTGTTCCATGCGCAGTGGCAGCGGCTCCGGCAGTATGCGCACGAGCGCGGCGTGAAGATCATCGGCGATATCCCGATCTATGTGCCGCTGGACTCGGCGGACGTGTGGGCGCACCCCGAAAACTTCCAGCTCGGAAGAACGAGACGGCCCAAATGCGTCGCCGGCTGCCCGCCCGACGGCTTCAGCAGGAACGGTCAGTACTGGGGAAACCCCATCTACGACTGGGAGCGCATGGAGAAAGACGGCTTTTCGTGGTGGCTCAAACGCATCGGCGCGGCTGGGCGCAACTATGACGTCGTGCGCATCGACCATTTCCGCGGCATCGAAAGCTACTGGAGCATTCCCGCCGTCAACAAGACCGCGCGGAAGGGCCGCTGGGTCAAGGGGCCGGGCTTGAAGCTCGTCGACGCGATCAAAAACGCGTATCCTGACATCGAGTTCATCGCCGAGGATCTGGGCTTTCTGACGCCGGAGGTCTTGCAGCTCGTGCAGGATTCCGGCTGGCCGGGCATGAAGGTTCTCGAATTTGCCTTTGACCCGCGTGAGCCGAGCAACTACCTGCCGCACAAATACGGCGAAAACGCCATCTGCTACACCGGCACGCACGACAATGAGACGCTGGTGCAGTGGTGCGCGAAAATTTCGCCCGAATCTGACGCCTACGCGCGGGAATATCTCGGCATCAAACCCGAGGACGATCTGGCGCAGGCCATCATCGAGGCGGGCGCAAAGTCGAAGGCGAAGCTCTTTGTCGCGCAGATGCAGGACTACCTGCGCTTAGGCGGCGAGGCCCGCATGAACGAGCCCGGCACGCTGAAAGTCGAGAACTGGCGCTGGCGGATGCTCCCCGGTCAGGCAAATTCCGAGCTGGCCGCGGAAATTTTGCGTTTGACACAGGACGCAAAGCGCGTATAATACACAACGTAAAAGTCGCAGCCCGTCTGTCTGCGGACAGACGGGCTGCTTGTGGTTGGGGTGCAGCTGAAAACCGTACCGGATGCACGTCCGGTATGCAGATACGCCCCTGCAAATCCGGCTCTTTTTGAGCCATGGCATGGGAGAGTGTATATGAGCAACGAAGTAGAACGAATTGTACAGCAGACCGAGGCGCTTCTGCGCCTGCGTCACGAGGAGACCTTACAGGAGACCACGCCCGAGCGGCTGCATGAGTGTCTGGGCGAGGTCGTCATGATGCAGATCAACGACAGCTGGGTCAAGACGAAAAAGCGTCAGACCGCCGGACGCCGCGCCTTCTATTTTTCCGCGGAGTATCTGGTCGGCCGTCTGGTCTACAGCAACCTCTTTAACCTCGGGATTCTGGACGAGGTCAAGGAAGCCTTCCGCGAAAAGGGCGTGGACATCGCCTGCATGGAAGAAATTGAAGACGCGGCGCTCGGAAACGGCGGCCTCGGAAGACTCGCGGCGTGCTTTTTGGACAGCGCGGCGACCTGCGACGTGCCTCTGACGGGCTACGGCCTTCGCTACCGGTTCGGTCTTTTCAAGCAGAGCTTTGAAAATGGCAGCCAGCGCGAAAACGCCGACGACTGGACAAAGTACGGCGACCCCTGGAGCCACCGCCGCGACAAGCTGGCCGTGAAGGTCGACTTCGCAAACCAGACCGTCATCGCCGTTCCGTATGATATGCCGGTGGTCGGCTTCCAGAACAACACGATCGGCACGCTCCGCCTCTGGCAGTGCGAGGCCGAAAAGGAACTCGACTTTGACGCGTTCAACGCGCAGAACTATGTCAAGGCGCTCGAAACGAAGAACAAGGCCGAGGACATCACGCGCGTTCTGTACCCGAACGACTCGACCTGGGAGGGCAAGCAGCTTCGCATCAAGCAGCAGTACGTCCTGTCCAGCGCGTCACTTCAGGATATTCTCAGAAGCTTCCGCGAAAACCACGGCAGCGACTATTACCGGCTTCCGGAGTTTGACGCCGTGCAGCTCAACGACACGCACCCGGCGATGGCAATCCCCGAGCTCATCCGGTTACTCCAGAACGAGGGCATGGACTTTGAGTCCGCGTTCCAGATCGCCGCGAAGGTCTTCTCCTACACGAACCACACCGTCATGGGCGAGGCGCTCGAGAAGTGGGATCTGGAGCTTTTGCGCTCGGTCGTGCCGGAGATTTGCGACATCATCGAGAAAATCGACACGAGACTCAAAAACGAGCACCCGAACAGCGGCCTTTTCATCATCAAGGACCATCAGGCCCACATGGCGAACTTGTCCGTCTATGTCTCCACGGCGGTCAACGGCGTGGCACGCATCCATTCGGAAATTCTCAAGAACGACCTGTTCAAAGACTGGTACAAATTCTACCCCGACCGCTTCCAGAACAAGACCAACGGCATCACGCCCCGGCGCTGGCTGGGCCTGTGCAACCCCGAGCTGTGCGGCCTCATCGAGAGCAAGGTCGAAGCGGGCTTCCTGACGGATCTTGACAAGCTCGAAGGGCTCAAGACCGGCCTCGACGAGATGACCGTCAAGCAGTTCAACGCCATCAAGCTCGAGAAGAAGCGCCAGCTGTGCGCGGTGATCGAAGAGCGCGAGGGCGTAAAGCTGGACCCGAGCTTCGTTTTCGACGTGCAGGTCAAGCGGCTGCATGAATACAAGCGCCAGCTCATGAACGCGCTTTCGATCATGGATATCTACTTCGGTCTCAAGGACGGCTCGATCACCGACTTCACCCCGACCGCGTTCATTTTCGGCGCGAAGGCCGCGCCCGGTTATGTCCGCGCCAAGGCCATCATCCGGTATATCAACCGCGTGGCAGACCTCATCAACAACGACCCCGCGGTCGCCGATAAGATGAAGGTCGTCTTCGTGCAGAACTACAACTGCTCGTACGCGGAGCACATCATCCCCGCAGCCGACATTTCCGAGCAGATCTCTCCTGCCGGAACGGAAGCCTCCGGCACGGGCAACATGAAGCTGATGCTCAATGGCGCGGTGACCCTCGGCACGATGGACGGCGCGAACGTCGAGATCGTCGAGCGGGCAGGGCTCGAGAACAACTATATCTTCGGCGCCAGCGTGGAAGAGCTCAACGACATCCGAAACAGCTACTGCGCACGTGACGTCTATAACAGCAATTCCCGCATCCACCGGGCGGTCGACACCCTCGTCAACGGCACCGTCCCGACCGACTCGGAGCTTCGCGAGCTCTACACCTCGCTTCTCGACGGCGCAAGCTGGCACCGGCCCGACCACTACTTCCTGCTGAAGGATCTTCCTTCCTACCAGCAGGCAAGATTGCAGGCCAACCGCGACTATCGCGACCGCGTCAGTTTTGGCCGCAAGTGCCTGATGAACGTCGCCTCGGCGGGCTACTTCTCGTCCGACCGCACCATCCGGCAGTACGCGAAAGAGATTTGGAAACTGTAA
>CAKUJL010000066.1 GCA_934661715.1 uncultured Oscillospiraceae bacterium
TCACAAACACGAGCAGCATCACGCCGATGATGACGCTTCCGAACACCGCCAGCGGAATGAAGCCTGCGGCCAGCACGATGCCCACGGCGATCGCCCAGAACAAAAACGCAATGTCCAGCGGCTCTTTGATCGCCGTGCGGAAGCGAACGATGGACAGTGCGCCGACCATGCCGAGGGACAAGACGACGTTCGACGTCACGGCCAGAATGACCAGCGTCGTGATCATCGTCAGCGCAACCAGCGTCACGCCGAAGCTCGACGAATACATCACGCCCTGATACGTCTTTTTATACACCAGAAAAATGAACATGCCGAGCCCGAAGGCCAGCGCCAGCGCGAGCACCATGTCAAAAAGGCTCACCGCCGTCACGTTCTCCAGAAAGCTGGATTTGAAAATGTCATTGAATGTCATAGCTGCTTCTCCTTCATAAAGTTTTCAGTCATAGCTGCGGCAGGCCGCGTATTTGGAAAAGGCCGAAGAGCGCCGTCCGGGCAGCTGCACGAGGTCTCGCACCGCGTCGGGCAGAAACGCGTCCCACTTCACCTCCAAAATCGCGGGGCTGTCCGGCACGGGAATGGTGGGACAGGCCGCGTTCAGAAAGTCCGTACAGGAAAGGCCCGTGCGGATGTTGTAGTCCAGCGTCACGCGCACATTGCCGGGAGAATACACAAAGGGCTCTCTTGTGTAGTCGACGATGGTTTTCGGGCGCAGGCGCTGCGTGCGCATTTTGCTGTAGAGCTCGACGATGAGCGGCGCCTCGCTCCCGGCCATCCACGAAAGTTCGCCGTTTACGATCGATTGCGCCTGCTCCGGGGTGAGTACAGCCATGTCCTTCCGGCCGAGTCCCGCGAGCTTTGATTTCTTTTCCAGATGGATGCAGGACGTGTCCGCGTTATAGTACCGGATGCGGAACTTTTCGCGCCGCGACACGCCGTCGAGCTTTTCGCGCAGGGCTTTGTCCTCCGGCGTGTCAAAATACAGGCTGCGGATGAGATATTGTCCATCCACCGCGTGCGGGTCAGGCTTCAGTACGCACGAAAGCCGCTGGCGCAGAACGAGCAGGTCCGGCCCGCTCACTTCGATCTTCCATTCATGACGATAGTCCGTCATGCCGCTTCCTCCTTTCAGCGTTCGTTGATTTACGGGCATAAGCATAGCACCGGAGGCTGAAAGGAGTCTGAAAAACCGAACTGCTTCCTGTAAACAAACTGTAAATAGAAATTTTCAGCTTCCGTTCAGCTTCGTGTGATAGTATACTAATACTGTTTTCTGATGAAATTCTTTCATCAGAAAGGTTCCGCCTTTGGCGTAACCGATCTCGCGTTTTTCGAATAAAAACGCGAGATCTCGTCTCATACTGATCTTCATATGAAAAACTTCCATTCTGTGAATGAAAGTTTTTCATTGAATATCAGCATGAAAGAAGGCTGAAAGGAAGTGCCGCAAATGAAAATTCTGATTGTGGAAGACGAGGTCCTGCTTGCCGATACGCTAAAGGACGCGCTCGAAAAGAAGGGCTTTTCGGTCGAGACCGCGTATGACGGCGAGACGGGAAAGGAATACGCCGAGCTCGGGGTCTACGATCTGCTGATTTTAGATGTGATGATGCCGAAGCTGGGTGGCTATGATCTGGCAAGGCAGGTGCGCAGAAGCCGCTGCGCCACGCCGATTCTGATGCTGACGGCCAAATCCAATCTGGAAGACCGCATCGAGGGGCTCAACGCGGGCGCGGACTATTATCTCACGAAGCCCTTTGACATGCGTGAGCTCATGGCGTGCATCAACGCGCTGTTACGGCGGCAGGGCAATCAGGTCGACGAGCTGACCTTCGGCAACACCGCGCTCGACCTGTCCTCCGGCACGCTTGTGTGCGGGGAAAACTCCGTCCGGCTGTCGGCGAAGGAGTTTGACGTGATGCGGTTTCTGCTCCAATCGGGTCGGAACAACTTATCAAAAGAGGTGCTTCTGGCGAAGGTCTGGGGCTTTGACTCGAACGCGGTGGAGAACCACGTGGAGGTCTACGTGGGGTTTCTGCGCAAGAAGCTTGCGGCCATCGGCTCGAATGTGAAAATTGAGGCCGCGCGGAAGCTCGGGTATCATCTGGAGGTGGAAAAGCCGTGCTGAGAAGGCTGCGCGTCAAATTTGTGCTCATGATGATGACGCTCGTGACGCTGCTGCTGGGCAGCATTTTCGGCCTCATCTACTATTTTACGGCGAACGATCTGGCGCAGAGCAGCTTTGAAATGATGCAGACCGTCGCCATGCGCCCCACGCGACCCGAGCGGCCTGGCGATGTGCCCGAGCAGGTGCAGCTGCCGTTTTTCGTCGTGCAGATCTCCCGGACGGGTGCGCTTACCGCGGACGGCAGCGAAATTTACGATCTTTCGGACGAAGACTTTTTAAGAACGCTCGTCCTCGCCGCCGAAAATACCGGAGAAAACAGCGCCCTGCTCAAGACCTACCGTCTGCGCTTTTTCAGAGCCGTCACGCCGGACGGGGAAAAGTACGTCTTTGCGGACACCGGCGTCGAGCAGGCGACGCTCAAGGGCCTCGTCCGGACGAGTCTTCTCATCGGCATCGGGAGTCTGGCGGCGTTTTTCCTCTTGAGCCTGTTTTTTGCAAGGTGGGCCGTGCGCCCCATCGAAAAAGCGTGGGATCAGCAGCGGCAGTTTGTGGCCGACGCGTCGCACGAGCTCAAAACGCCGCTGGCCGTGATCCTGACGAACGCCGAGCTTCTGGAATCTGTGGACGAACCGGCGGACCGGGCACGGTTTTCTTCGAACGTGCGCACCGCGGCAGTGCAGATGCGCTCTCTTGTGACGGGGCTTTTGGACCTGGCCCGGTCCGATCAGGCAAAGCTTCCCGCGGCAAGGACGCGCTTTTCGTGGAGCCGGTCGGTGAGCGAGTCGTGCCTGCCGTTTGAGCCGGCCTTTTTTGAACGCGGACTGGATTTTTCGTATGAGATAGAGCCTGAGCTGTTTGTCTCGGGAGATGAAAGTCAGCTGCGGCGCTGCACGGACATTTTGCTCGATAACGCGCAGAAATACGCGCAATCCGGAAGCGCCGTGCGCCTCACGCTTAGGATCCGCGGCAAAAACCGCGCAAGGCTCTGCGTCTTTTCCGGCGGCCAGCCGCTGGTGCCAGAGGACTGCCGCAAAATTTTTGAGCGCTTTCATCGCCTCGACAGCGCCCGCAGCCGCGACGGCAGCTACGGCCTCGGCCTTTCTATCGCCGAAAGCCTCGTCAAGCAGGCTGGCGGCAGGATCTGGGCCGAACCGGCAGACGGCGGAAACTGCTTTTTCATCGAGCTGCCCCTTTGCAGGGAATAGAAAAGCCCGAACGCAAAAAATCTGCCGCTCTTTTGAGCGGCAGATTTTCTATGTATCCGGGTCTGCTTTTCTCATCAGGTTTCGCGAAGATACGGCAAAATCGCCCTCCAGTGCTCGACCAGCCGGTCGAGGCCATACGCGGCGTTGGCGGGGCTTGTGGACGGAAGCGCGACGGCAGAAATGCCGGTCTGCTTTTCCTGATAGCGCACGTACAGCCGGAAGGCGGTCTGGCCGTTGCAGAAGACGGCGCGGATGTTGGCGGTGTCCAAAATCGCCTGAAGGTCGGTGGGCACGGCGCTGCGGATAGAGCTGTCGCTCGAGCCTTCGATGCGGCACGAGGCGATGACGTCCCAGAGCGCGACGCGGTGAGAAAGCAGCATCCGCTTCTTTTCGTCGATGGTCGAAGGGCAGTCGACGTCCAGCACGGCGCTTACGACCTTCCAGAACCGGTTCTGCGGGTGGCCGTAGAAAAACGCAGTCTCGCGCGATTTGACCGACGGAAACGAGCCGAGAATCAGAATTCTGGAGCGCTCGTCAAACACCGGCGCGATCGGGTGGAAGATGGCTTCCGTCACAGCCGGGCGATCAGCGCGTCGACGGATGCTTCCTTCGTCGCCCAGGAGCAGACAAAGCGCATGGCCTCGTGCTCATCGTCCACATGGCCGAAGGCCTCAAATGAGAAGTCCTTTTCCAGTTCCGCGATCTTTTCGTGGCTCAGGACGATGAAAACCTGATTCGTGGGGGAATCTGCGTACAGTGTGTAGCCCTTCTCCACGGCTGCTTTGGCGATGCGCTGCGCCTGCGTGACCGCGTGCTGCGCCATCTTCAGCCACAGGCCGTCTTCAAAGTACGCGCCGAACTGCACGCCGAAGAGGAAGCCCTTTGCGAACATGCCGCCGCGCTGCTTGATCATGTTGCGGAAGTTCGCCTTGAGATCGTCGTTCGTGATGACGACCGCTTCGCCGAACAGCAAGCCGTTTTTCGTGCCGCCGATGTAAAACGCGTCGCAGTATTTGCCGAAGTCCGTGATATCGAGGTCGTTCCCCGCCGCGACAAGCGCCGCGGGCAGTCTCGCGCCGTCCAGAAACAGATAGAGCCCAAATTCCCGGCACACGTCGTGAAGCGCGGAGAGCTCTTCTTTTTTGTAGATCGTGCCGAGCTCGGTGGCGTCTGAAATGTAGACCATGCCGGGCTTTACCATGTGCTCGTCGGTGCCGTTTACATGGATGCGCATGACCTCGCGCACAAGCTGGGGCGTGAGCTTGCCATCTGGCGCGGGAATCGAGCAGACCTTGTGACCGGCCGATTCAATGGAGCCCGTCTCGTGGACGTTGATGTGGCCGGTTTCCGCGGCGATCACACCCTCCCACGGACGAAGGGCGCGGGAGATGACGATGGTGTTTGCAAGCGTGCCGCCGGTCAGAAAATGCACGTCCGCGTCCGGGCAGGCGGTGAGCTTTCGGACGGTGTCTGCGGCTTGCGCACAGTATTTGTCCATGCTGTAGCCGCAGGTGGTGTCAAAATTGCTGCGCGAGAGGGCCTCGAGCACCTTCGGATGGGCGCCTTCGGAATAGTCGTTGCGGAAGGAAATCATAAATTCCAGCTCCTTTTGTGTCGTTTTTCTACCTGTATTGTATTGCGCGGCCCGGCAAAAGTCAACCGCCTTTGAGCCCCAGATGAAGGCTTCGTTTCAGCCAGCGGCGGTCGGCAGCCTGCACGGTCTGCGTCAGCTCCAGAAACAGCAGCAGCACCGACAAATACAGCCCCGCCCGCAGCACCATCGCCGGAAGAAGGCCGAAATCCGGAATGCAGCACGACGCAAGAAGGGCGGAAACGGCGCAAAAAGCAGATTTTGCGGCAAATTGGAGCTTTGGCCGGTAATCGCAGACGAGAAGAAGGCGGCGGATGCTCAAGACAAAATTGACCGCGTGCGTGAAGTAAAACACCCACACGTAGGCCGTCACGCCGAAGCGCGGCAGGAAGCAGTACAGAAGCGCGACATCTAAAACGGAGGTCAGAACGTTTATCCGCACGCAGGCCGTCTGCTCGCCGAAGCCCTTGAGCATCCCGTCCGTCATCGCGTCCATGTATAATAGCAGCACCGCCGGAGAAAACACCAGAAGATACCGCCCGCAGCTTTCGCTCCTGTAGATCACCTGTCCGAGCCCCGCGGACAGAGCGCCCATCAGACAACCGACGCTCAGCGCGAACAAAAGCCCCATGCGAAGGCACGTGCCCGTCAGGTGGTGCATCCGCGCGGTGTTATTTGACGCGCGGCAGCGGGCAAGCTCGGGAACGAGTAGGTCTGCCGCCGTGTATAAGATCGCCGCCGGGAACATGAGGATCGGGAAGACCATCGCGTGGATCGTCCCATAAGCCGCCATCGCCGCCTCCGGTTCGCCGCCAGATTGCGCAAGACCCCACGGAATGAGAAACTGCTCGAGTGTGGTAAGCCCTGAGCGAAGGTACGCGCTGAGTGCCAGCGGCACACAGAACTTTACGAGCCGCGCCGGAAGGGTCCTGTCTTTTTCCGGCTCCGGCAGGCCGCGGAACGTTTTTCGGAGCATGGAGAGCTGGTAAAGAAGGCTTCCAAAGCACGCGACCGCGCTTCCCAGCACCATCACGGCGCAGGCGCTTTCCGCGCCCGATCCCGCAAAGCGCAGCAGAGCCGCCGTCAGCAATAGCCCCGCCAGCCGCTCGACGGTCTCGACCTTTGCAAGCTCTTTTACCCGGTCGCAGGCCGTGAAAAAGCCCGATAAAATCGCGCACAGGCAGCTGACCGGCAGGAAGACCGCGAGAATCCGCAGCGAACTTGCCGCACGAATATCCCCGATCCACCGCGCCGCCGCCAGATCGCTCAAAAGAAAAAACGCCGCGCCCACAACGCTCGAGATAGCCGCGCCGACCTTGAGGCAGAGCTGGATCGCCCGCCGCACGCCGGGGACGCTTCCTTTTCCGTATTCTTCGGCGCAAAGATACATCGCCGTCACGCGAAGCCCCGAGAGCCCCAGCGTCATCGCGAAGCCGCCCACCGTAAAAATGAGCTGCAAAAGCCCCAGTCCCGCCGCGCCGATGACGGCCGAGAGCCAGCGCTGAAAGAGCATCGTTATGCCGCGCAGCAGAAAATCGACCGCCGTCAGCAAAATCGCGCTCTGAAGCATCGAATGATTCGGACGCAAAAAATCACCTTCCCGTCCAGCATACGAACGGGAAGGCGATGATAGAACAAGCTGATTTTGAGAAATTACTTGAGCTGGAAGGTGTAGTACACCGCGCCGATGAGCTCGATGGCGATGGCGGCGAACATGCAGTAGTACGCGAACAGCGCCGAGCCGAGCAGCAGACACGCAAGCAGGCAGCAGGCCAGCACCGTGCAGGCGACGTAAAGAACCGTCGGGCTGAAGCGGGCGTGGAAGAGCTTGAACGTTTTGCCGAAGAGCGTCACGCGGCCCTTGTCCTTCGCGGCGCGGTTTGCCAGGAAGGCGACGCACACCAGAACGAGCGCGACGAGAATCGCCATCACAGCCGTTCTCGCGTTCATGCCAAGACCCTTGGAGTAGAAGTAGAAGCAGAAGCCGGACGCGATCGCCGCCAGAGAGAAGCAGAAAAATTCGCTCCGGTACAAGCAGAAGATGATGTACAGGCAGTAGACCGCCGCGTTGGCCATGTAAAGTGCCGCCGCGTGCTCGGTCCAGAAGTAGCGAAGATCGAGCGCACACAGTCCGACGAGCGCGGCCAGAACGAACACGTAGGGAAAAACCTTCCGCACGGCCTTTTTGCGCAGCGCATAGTACGCGATGGCCGAGGCCGCGCACAGCCCGGCGCAGAGCTTCCACGCAAGTGCGCTTGCCCGGTAGACGACATCAAAGGTGCTCATCGTCGCGTAGATATCCAGCACGCGCTTCACGCCGAGCATCGACAGCACCATCAGCACGAACGCGGCGCAGACCTTATAGACCGTCAGATCGTGCGGCTTGGCAGTTACATTGGACTTTGTATTGTTTCCCATGGTTTCCATCCTTTACTATCACACGCTAATCGAGTGCGCCCGCGGCAAAAAGAACCGCCGTCAGAGCGCACAGCGGGGCCGTCTCGCAGCGTAAAATGCGCGGCCCGAGCGAGCATATCTTCATGTTGTTTTCTCCGGCAAAGGCGACCTCGTCTTCGGAAAAGCCGCCCTCCGGGCCCGTCATGATGCTGACGGTTTTATATACGCCTGCCTTCAGGCACGCCGAAAGCGGCAGCGTTTTTTCGTTTTCATACGGGAAAAGCGGCAGATCGCTCTTGGACGCCTCCAGCACGGCCTCGTGGAACGACTTTGCAGCGCGAACCGCCGGGATCCTGCCCCGGCCGGACTGTTCGGCGGCGGAGGCGGCGATTTTCTGCCAGCGCTCGAGCTTTTTGGAAAGGCTCTTTTCATCCGGCTTTGCCACGCACCGGCTCGACGGGAAGGCAATGATCTCGCACGCGCCAAGCT
>CAKUJL010000067.1 GCA_934661715.1 uncultured Oscillospiraceae bacterium
ACCGGTGACCTCGGCAAGATGGACGAAGACGGCTTCGTCTTCTTCTCGCAGCGCATGAAGCGCATGATCATCACCTCGGGCTACAATGTCTACCCCGGCCAGCTGGAAAACATCATTGACGGCCACGAGAAGGTGCTTCTTTCCTGCGTCATCGGCGTCAAGGACCCCTACAAGGTGCAGAAGGTCAAGGCCTTCGTCGTGCTTCGTCCGGGCTTCGAGCCGAGCGAGGAGACGAAGAAGGAGCTGCTCGACTACTGCCGCCAGCACATCGCAAAATACGCGATGCCGTATGACATCGAGTTCCGCGACGAGCTTCCCAAGACCCTCGTCGGCAAGGTCGCCTACCGCATTCTTGAGGAGGAAGAGGCCGACCGTCAGGCCACCGAGGACGCTGTCAAGGCCGCGCAGGAAGCATCGGAAAACAAGTAAAATCCCCCTTGTGCGGGCCATTTCATGGCCCGCACCTGCTTTTCAGGAGGCGCTTATGGCAAATCGGAAATCCCGCATCTGGGAGCTCGACGCGCTGCGCGGCTTGTGCATTGTCTGCGTGATCGTCGTGCATTTTCTCTTTGACCTGTCGTTTTTCGGCAGGGTCGAGCTGACGCTCCCGGCGTGGTATGTCTTCCTTCAGGAATACGGCGGGGCGATTTTCGTCGTGCTCTCGGGCGTTTGCGCAACGCTGGGCTCGCATAGCGTGCGGCGCGGCCTCATCGTCTTTGGAGCAGGTATGCTCATCACCGCCGTGACCTTTGGCATGTATAAGCTCGGCATGTCGGGGGCTGACGTCGTGGTAAAGTTCGGCGTTCTGCATCTGCTCGGCGTGTGCATGATCGTGTATCCCGCGTTCAAAGACCTCCCGCCCATCGCGCTGGCTCCCTTTGCGGTCATATTCATCGCGGCGGGCTTTGCCGTGCGGGGCATTACGGTGCAGCCGCACTTTCTGTTCCCGTTCGGTCTTATGTACGAGGGCTTCACCTCGAGCGACTACTTCCCCATCTTCCCGCAGCTGGGCTATTTCCTCGCGGGCGTGATTCTGGGAAAGACCGTGTACCGCGAAAAACGCTCGCTTCTTCCCGGCTCGTTCCAAAATAGCGCTCCCGCCCGCTTTTTCTGCTGGTGCGGCCGGCAGTCGCTGTTTATCTATCTGCTGCACCAGCCCATTGTCTACGGGCTTCTGGAGCTGTTTCTTGCCCTGCGCCGGTAAAACCGCAGAAAAATCCCGCCGAAGAGAATCGGCGGGATTTTTTTGTTATTCGGTAAGTTCTCCGCGTAAGCTTTTCTGCATCTGCGCTTTGACCCAGGCCATATCGTCGGAGACGGACAGGAGGTAATAGCTCTTGGCAAGGGCGGCTTCGGTCGTCATATCCTTGCCGTTGACCGCGCCGACACGGCGAAGTGCCGAGCTTGCCGCATAGGTCCCGAGACTCACCGCGCCCTGACTGCACTGCGAGCAGACGGTGATGATCGTGCCGTTTTTGTAGGCCCGGTCGATGATGGGCAGCAGCGCGTTCTGCGCCGAGCCCGGAATATTGCCCGCGCCGAAGGTTTCTAACACCACGCCCTTTAATTTGTCCGTCATCAGCGATTCAAAATAGTCAAACTGGATGCCGGGGAA
This sequence comes from uncultured Oscillospiraceae bacterium, assembly GCA_934661715.1. Classification (GTDB taxonomy): domain Bacteria; phylum Bacillota; class Clostridia; order Oscillospirales; family Oscillospiraceae; genus CAG-170. Next base: position 1,616 of record CAKUJL010000067.1, read on the forward strand.
AATTTTGATGACGCCGATGGGAAGCTCCTTAAAGGGCTGAAGGCGGAACGGCTCGGTGCTGGCCGGGCGCAGCACCCTCTTTTTGTATTCAATTTGAATACCGGCATGCGCCAGCGGCGCATCGTTCGGCGATTCAAACGCTTCAAACTGGTCAGACGAGCGCTTGGTGCTCCGGTTGCCGCGCAGCAAAACGCCGTTAAAGTAGATACACACCTCGTGCACCTCGCCGGAGGCCGCGATGAGAACGGAGGATATGATATTGTCCCGCCCGTCGCTTCGAATCTGCCCCAGCGGGATCTGGGAGCCTGTAAAAATGACGGGCTTTGAGAGGTTTTCCAGCATGAACGAAATCGCGGAGGCGGAGTAGGCCATCGTGTCCGTGCCGTGCAGGACGACAAAGCCGTCGTAATCGTCATACCGTTCGGCGATGGCGCTTCCGATCTGGTTCCACTCGCGCACCGTGATATCAGAAGAGTCCAGCAGCGGGTCAAACTCGACCACGTCCCAGTCCGGCATATCCTGCCAGTACAGATCCGGGATCGAGCGCAGAAGCTCCAGAAATGCCCCGCTCGACGGGACGTAGCCTTTTTCGCTTGGCACCATGCCGATGGTGCCGCCGGTGTAGAGGATGCAGATGCGCTTTTTCATAAGAGCCGCTTCCTTTCTTTCGTGTGTTATACGCCCTTCATCGTGAGGCTGATGCGCTTGCGCTTTTCATCGACCTCGAGGACCTTGACCTTCACAACGTCTCCGACCGAGACGACCTCGGACGGATGCTTGATATATTGATTGCAGACCTGCGAAATGTGCACCAAGCCGTCCTGATGCACGCCGATATCGACGAAAACGCCGAAATCGATGACGTTCCGCACCGTGCCGCTGAGCTCCATGCCGGGCTTTAAGTCCTTGAGCTCGAGAACGTCCGTGCGCAAAATGGGCTTCGGCAGCTCGTCTCTGGGGTCACGGCCGGGCTTGATGAGCTCCTTGACAATGTCCTGCATCGTGGGAAGGCCGATCTCGCACGCGGCTGCCAGCTTCTGCTCTCCGTAGAGCTTGGCTCTTGCCGGAAGCTCCTGCAATTTCTCCGTGCCGACATCCGAGAGCTTCAGCCCGCAAAGGTCAAGCAGCTGCTCTGCCGCCTTGTAAGACTCCGGATGCACGCCGGTGTGGTCTAACACCTTGCTGCTCTCCGGCACGCGCAGGAAGCCTGCCGACTGCTCGAACGCCTTGGGCCCCAGCTTCGGCACCTTTTTGAGCTGCGCACGGGACGTGAAGGCTCCGTTTTCCTCGCGGTAGGCGACGATGTTTTTGGCCGTCGTGGCGTTGAGGCCCGAGACCTGCCTGAGAAGCGGCATGGAAGCCGTGTTCACGTCCACACCGACCGCGTTGACGCAGCTTTCGACCACCGCGCCAAGGGCGGAATCGAGCTCCTTTTCCGGCATATCGTGCTGATACTGCCCCACGCCAATCGCCTTCGGGTCAATTTTCACGAGCTCTGCCAGCGGGTCCTGCAATCGCCGCGCGATCGAGACCGCCGAGCGGAGGTTCACGTCGTACTGCGGAAATTCCTCCGCGGCCAGCTTCGACGCAGAATACACCGACGCGCCCGCTTCGTTGACGATCATGTACGACACGCCGGGGCATTTTCCGATCAGCTCGACCGCCATCGCCTCCGTTTCGCGCGAGGCCGTGCCGTTGCCGATGGCCAGATGCTTTACCTTGTGCTTGTCCACAAGCCGCTTGAGGATGTCGATGGCCTCCTGCTTTTTGCGCTCGGAGAACGTCGGATAGACGACCGTGGTGTCCAGAACCTTTCCCGTTGCGTCCACGACCGCGACCTTGCAGCCGTGCGCGTAGCCGGGGTCGAGCCCCATCGTGACGAAGCCCTTCACCGGCGGCTGCATCAGAAGCGGCCGGAGGTTCAGCGCGAAATTGTGGATGGCCGCCTCGTTTGCCGAGTCGGTAAGTATCGTCCGGAGCTCGCGCTCCATGCTGGGCTCGAGTAACCGGTCAAAGCTGTCCTCCGCCGCCGCGGCGACAAAGGTCATACAGGGACTGCCGGGCTTTACGACGCTTCTTTTGATCAGCTGCAAGGACGCCGCGCGGTCCAGATCCAGCGAGACCTTCAGAAAGCCTTCCTTTTCGCCGCGGTTCAGAGCTAAAATCTGATGGCTTTGCAGCTTCGAAACGGGCTGGGTAAAATCGTAATAGAGCCGGTAAACGGAGTCCTCGTCTTCCTTTGCGGGCTTGCTTCCACAGACGGCTTTCTTCTGCATCATCGCGCGAAGGCCCTTTCGAAGCTCCGCGTCGTCGGAGATCTGCTCGGCAATGATATCGCTCGCGCCCGCAAGCGCGTCTTCGATCGTCTCCACACCCAGATCGGGGTTGAGGAATTCTTTTGCCAGCTCCTCGGGCGATGAAGATTGCCGTTCCTGCGCGAAAATGGCGTCGGCAAGGGGCGCCAGGCCCTTTTCTCTTGCGGCGGTCGCTCGTGTGCGGCGCTTTTGCTTATAGGGCCGGTACAGGTCTTCGACCTCAGCAAGCGTTGCCGCGTTGTCGATGGCGGCGGACAGCTCGTCGGTCAGCTTGCCCTGATTTTCAATGGAGCTTTTGACCTCTTCGCGCCGGGTCTGCAAATTGCGAAGATAGGTAAGCCTTGTCTCAAGGAGTCTCAGCTGCGTGTCGTCCATCGCGCCGTGCGCTTCTTTTCGGTATCTTGCGATAAAGGGAATGGTGTTGCCTTCATCGAGTAAGGCTACCACGTTATCCACGTATTCCTGCTTACAGCCGAGTTCCATGGCCAGAAGCTGCGGTATTGTTTTCATTCGGTTCTCCTTCCGCGTCCGCGCCTGTGTGTGAAAAAACGCCAGTTTTCCGTCCGGCGCGGACAGCATTTTTAGTATATCATAAATCCGCGAAATATGATATACTGGAAAAAACGAAAAAAGGGAGACCGTTATGCGCTTTGATACCGTTCTGATCGATATTGACGATACGCTGTTTGATTTCCGCAAGAGCTCCTTTGAAGCTCTCGTCAAGACCTTCGCGGAGATCGGCTTTTCCTTCGGCGAGGCCGAAATGCGGGACTACGAGGTGTTCAACAACGAAATGTGGCAGAGCTACGAGCGCGGCGAAATCGAAAAGAATTTCATCTACGCCGAGCGCTTCCGCCGCTATTTTGCCTCGATTGGCTTGGAGGCCGACCCCGTGGCCATCAACAAGCGGTATCTGTACGAGCTCGGCGAAGGGCGAAACTTCATGCCGCACTGTCTCGAGCTTTTGCAGGCGCTGCACGGAAAATACCTCGTCGTCATCGTGACGAACGGCGACACCTACGCGCAGGAGCGGCGCATCGAAATTTCCGGCATGGCAGAATACTTTGACTACGTCTTCATCTCCGAGCAGCTCGGCACCAAGAAGCCGTCGAAGGACTTTTACGACAAGGTCTTTGAGGCCATCGGCCCGGAGCGAAGGGAAACGTCCATCATGGTCGGAGACAGCCTGTCTTCCGACATGCAGGGCGGCCGGAACGCCGGCATCCCCACGTGCTTCTACGGAAGTCCCAAGCGTGCCGACGATCGCTGCGATTACGTCATCGAGGATCTGCTGGATCTGCTGCCCATTCTGGAAAACGACTGAAAAACCCGGACGCTTCATATGAAGCGTCCGGGGTTTGTCTGTTCTTTCAATGGTTTGCGGCCAGCGCAATAAGTATAATCAGCAGCATCGTGTGCAGAATGCACTCCAGCATCAGGCGGTTTCCGATCTCCTCGCCCTTTTTGCGGCAGCGGACAACGCCCAGAATGTCGAGCAGCAGGCATACAGCGGTTGCTGCCAGAGAGATGGCATAATAAATCGTACTGCTCATCATTCGCTCCATTCTTACAAGAAGGCGGGCTGCAATTGCTCGTAGAGCTTTCCTGAGCGGTTATAGCCCTGCGGGAGATATTTCACCGAATGGATCGCGGGCTTCGGGGCCCCGAACCTCGGATTGTAGCCGAACAGGTTCACGTATTTGTCCAGATCCTGCTCTTCGCGTTCCATCGCGGAAAGAAGCTCCAGCGTGGCCCGCGCGTCGTCGATCGCCCGATGGGTGTTCTGCGTCTTGAGCTGATAGGCCTCGACGGCGTTGCAGAGCTTGTGCGGAAATGGCCGCCGGTCCTTGTAGACCGTGAGCGCGTCCAGCATCTGTGCGCCCTTGAGAACGTCCGCCATGCCGAACCGCGCGAGAAAATAGTATAAAAAGCACAGGTCAAACTGCGCGTTGTACGCCACGATCAGCGTTCTCTCCCCGAACATCGCGGCAAAGCGTTCGGCCGCCTCGCGCTTCTCTATGCCGCCATCCAGCAGCATCTGTTCGGTGATGCCCGTGAGCTCGACGATCTTGGGCGGCAGATGTCTTCCTTCCGAAAGAAGGATGAAATCGTCCATCGTCTCCAGCTCGCAGATCTCCCCATCGCGCACACCGGCCTTCAAAGCGGCCAGCTCGATGATCTCGTCTGACTTGAAATAAAAACCGGTCGTCTCGGTGTCCAGCACCAGCACCGCGTCAAATTGTTCAAACAAGCGCTCCAGCATCGCGTTCCTCCGCAGGTATCATTGGCAGCACCCGGTGCTGCCTTTTTGCCCATTATATCACAAAACAAAGCATTTTTCGAGCGCCTGCGGAAATTTTTGTGAAAAGCGGTCAAAGGGCGCTCTTTTTCTCCTTCGCACCGAGCACCGCGTAATACAGGCACGCGGCCAGTGCGCAGACAGAAAGTATGGAAAACGCAGCCGCGGACCTCCCTGCCTTATAAAACACACCGATCAGCATCAGCCCGCACGTCATGCCCACGCCGCGGTAGGCGACGAGCTTCAGATTCTGCGCCGAGCAGCTGATGGACTGCGGGAAGTTCTCGCTCACCTTCTGCGTGATGGTCGAATACACCGCCGCGTAGGCCCCGCCGCCCGTGAACTGAAAAAATGCCGTCACCGGGACCGGCAGCCACCGGACGAGTGCCAGCGTGCCGACTCTGAAAAATTGCAGCAGGAACGCAAGGCCGATGAGCTTATTTGCGCCGAGCTTTTCGTGAAGCTTCGGGGCCAGCGCAAACATGATCGCCTCGCCAACCATCGCAACGGCGATAAAAACGCTCGTATACGACTGCGGATACCCGCTTGCCACAATGTGAAGCGCCTGAAACTGCATGACAGACGACTCCGTAAAGCCCCAGACGACGAGCGTCAGGTAGATCGGAAGAAAGCTCTTGTGCCGCACGACGAGAAGATAGTCCTTGAGTGTCGCGCGTTCCTTCGCGCCCGCCTCCTTCGGAAGCCGCAGCACGGCAAGAAGGCACAGGCCCGCCGCGGCCCAGTAAATGACGAAAAGCGCCGTGAACCGGCTCTCATCGCGCATCAAAAGCCCCGCGAGAATCACGCCGACACCCGCTCCGATCGTGCCGCCCATGCGAAGACGGCCAAAGCGCTCGGGGTGGTCCTCCAGCCGCTTCATGAGCATCTGGTCGGCCACACCGTTGAAGGGAGAGTAGCCGATGCCGTAGATGACGACGGACAGCAGGATCATCGCGTAGGACGCGCTGACATACAAAAGCGCCGTGCCGAGAATCATCGCGCCGGACAGCGCCAGAAGAAGGCTCCGGGTGCTTGAGATCTGGTCTCCGATGGCCCCGGCAAAGAGCGCCGCAGCGACCACGGCGATGGAAAACACGCTGTTGATGACCGCGATCTGCACGCCGCCGAGCCCCTTCGCCTCATAGAAAATGCCGAGATACGAGGCCAGCGCGTTTTCTCCCAGCCAGAACAGAAAATACAGGACAAAAAACAAAAAGACGCCCCGCCGCTTTTTCATAATGCCTCTCCTTCAAAACCCCGGTTTCAAAAAACAGGGACTGCTCGCGCAGTCCCTGTCTTTCGCTTGCTGTTGGTTTGTACGGAATACCAGCTTAGATCGCGCCGGCAACCCAGCGGGTGATCTGCTGCCAGAAATGTGCATACTCCGGATGCTCCAGGAAATTGCCCGCCCAGTGGGGGCCAACGTCGGAGGTATAGACGCAGGAACGACCCTTGCCAACCTGACGAGTTGCGATCTGCACGTCGCCGTTGTAAGACGCGACCAGGTGTGCATCTTCACGCAGATAGACCGTGTTGTAACCCATAAG
>CAKUJL010000068.1 GCA_934661715.1 uncultured Oscillospiraceae bacterium
GTGTCCGACCTGCTGAGCCAGTGCGCGAAGGGCAAGCCCCTTTCCATCCGCATCCAGCGCGAGGACATGTTCGACGCCATGTACAAGCTTTGAGGTGCCGCCATGCCGAGTTTACAGCACGTTATTGACGCGATCGACATGATCGACAAGCAGCACCTCGACATCCGCACGATCACGATGGGCATTTCGCTTCTGGATTGCGCGGACGAGGACGCGAAGCGCAGCTGCGAGAAAATTTACGATAAAATCTGCCATAAGGCCGAAAATCTGGTGAAAACCGGCGAAGCGATCGAGCGCGAGTTCGGCATTCCGATTGTCAACAAGCGCATCTCCGTCACGCCGATGGCGCTCGTCGCCGGAAGCAGCCGGACGGAAGACTACGTGCCCTTCGCCATCACGATGGACAAGGCCGCGAAGGCCTGCGGCGTTGACTTCATCGGCGGCTTTTCCGCGCTCGTGCAGAAGGGCTTTACGACCGGCGACCATCGCCTCCTAAACTCCATCCCGCAGGCGCTGGCCGAAACCGACCTCGTCTGCTCGAGCGTCAACGTCGGCTCGACCAAGGCTGGCATCAACATGGACGCCGTGGCGCAGATGGGAAGGATCATCAAGCAGACTGCGCACCTGACACGAGAGCAGGACGGTCTCGGCTGCGCGAAGCTCGTCGTGTTCTGCAACGCCGTCGAGGATAACCCCTTTATGGCCGGCGCGTTCCACGGCGTGGGCGAGGCCGAGTGCGTCGTGAGCGTCGGCGTTTCGGGCCCCGGCGTCGTGCACCACGCGCTGCAATTCTGCAAGGGCGAAAGGTTTGACGTCGTCGCCGAGACGATCAAAAAGACCGCCTTCCAGATCACCCGCATGGGCCAGATGGTCGCAGCGGAGGCCGCGCGGCGGCTCAACACCGAGTTTGGCATCGTCGATCTGTCTCTTGCCCCGACGCCTGCCGTGGGCGACAGCGTGGCGCGGATTTTGGAGGAAATGGGCCTTTCCGTCTGCGGCACGCACGGAACGACGGCGGCGCTGGCACTTCTCAACGACGCGGTCAAAAAGGGCGGCATCATGGCCTCCGGCCACGTGGGCGGCCTCTCCGGCGCGTTCATCCCCGTGTCCGAGGATGAGGGCATGATTGCGGCTGCTCTGGAAGGCACGCTGACGATCGATAAATTGGAAGCGATGACCTGCGTCTGCTCGGTCGGCCTCGACATGATCGCCGTTCCCGGCGAGACGAGCGCGGACACCATTTCCGCCATCATCGCCGACGAAGCGGCCATCGGCATGGTCAACAGCAAGACGACCGCCGTCCGCGTCATCCCCGTCGAGGGAAAGACCGTGGGCGACATGGTCGAGATGGGAGGCCTTCTTGGCTCGGCTCCCGTCATGCCCGTACACGCGGCCTCGAGCGAGGTCTTCATCGCCCGCGGCGGCAGAATTCCGGCTCCGTTACAGAGCCTCAAAAACTAACTTTTTTCGATCATTTCTACCCCCATGAGAAAGGAAATCCCTATGAACCAGAATATCCAGAACGCAAAAAAGCACTTTGAAAACCTTCCGCACGTGACGCTCGGCTTCTTCCCGACGCCGCTTTACAAGCTGGAGACGTTGTCCCGCGACCTCGGCGTGAATCTGTACATCAAGCGCGACGATTTTACGGGCATGAACCTCTTCGGCGGCAACAAGATCCGCAAGCTCGAATATCTGCTCGGAGACGCCGTTTCCAAGGGCTGCAAGGCCGTTGTGACCTATGGCGCGACGCAGTCGAATCACGCGATGGAGACCGTTTCGGCCTGCCGCCGCTGCGGATTGGAGCCGATCTTGTATCTGACGGCGGTCGTGAAGCCCGATGAAAAGGACGTCCGCGCGAACCTGCTTCTGGATAAGGTCATGGGCGCGGAAATTCACATCGTGGACATCGGCCCGGATGAGACCGAGGACGACGCGGAGGCGCGGTCTTTCGTGATGGGCGCAGAGCACGCGGCGCGGCTGACGGCTGCGGGAACCCCGTGCTACGACGTTCCGATGGGAGGCGCGAGTCACGTGGGCTCGATTGGCTTTGCGGCGGGCTTTGTGGAGCTGGCCGAACAGCTGGACGAGATGAACATAAATGCTGATTATGTCTACCATGCGACCGGCACCGGCGGCACGATGGCAGGTCTGGCCGCGGGCCGGAAGCTCGTGGGAAGCGAGACGAAGATCCGCTCGATCTCCGTCAGCCCGAAAAACGAGTTTTACCTCACCAAGGTGCAGAACCTCGCCAATCAGGTGCTGATTGACCTGGGCAGCGCGGTGCGCGTTGACAAGGACCTTGATCTCTTCCTCGACCAGGGCTACTACGCGCCCGGCTATGAGCAGCCGAACGAGAAGGCCAGCGAGGCCATCCGTCTTCTTGCCCGGCGCGAGGGTCTGTTCGTCGACCCCGTCTACACCGGAAAGGCGCTTGCGGGTCTGATCGACCACATCCGCACGGGAAAGGTCGAACAGGGGAGCACCGTCGTCTTCTGGCACACCGGCGGCGCCACCGCCCTCTTCGCCGAGCAGGAAATGCTGGGGGAGATTTTTTGAAGTAAACGTGAAGCCGCCGGAAAGCGCAGCTTTCCGGCGGCCTTTTCATTACTTCTGATAATGGCTCCACATATTATCGGTTGCCTCGCGGATGGCCTTGGTGACGTCGGCCACGAGCGCGGCGTCCCATTTTTCGGGGGCTTCGCGGAGGAAGGAGGTCTTGTCTACGCGGTTGTCGAAAATGCCGATGGGCACATGGTACGTATTGCCGTGCGCGTTGACTGTCACGGTATTGGGAACGTCGCTCGTCTTCACGAGGTACTCCATATCGTCGCAGCCGTACTCGCCCAGCATGACCGACAGCGGCACGCCGTGGTGCAGATTCGAGCCGGGATCGTTGGGGTCGGCGCGGTCGGCGTTCTTGCGGCGGGACTCCTCGGGTGTGACCCAGATGTACAAGATCGCCGCGTTTTCCAGAATTTCGGGGCAGAACATCGGCAGCGAATACTGATATCCGTCCGAGCCCTTAAGCGGCATGGAAGCGCCGTCCGGCCCGCCGCGCGCGCACTCGATGATGATGGTCTTGCCGTCAAACGTGTCGGGGTAGGCGTCCTGCTTATCCTTGAGCATCGCGGCAGCCTCCGCCTCTAATTTCTCGGCAAGCTTTTTGCGGATATCCGCCGGGAGCTTTCCAAGACGCGGGGCGATACCCGCAATGCGCGAGGCGCGGTCGTACCGGTCAAAGAGCAGCTGCGCCGCCGAGTCCGGCTTCTGCACGTTGCGGTTCATGAGGTCCTGATAATCCTCGTTCAGCAGGCAGCACAGCGTGCCCCAGTCGCGGCCGTCGATGAACGGCTCTTCGCCGGGGTAGAAGACTCTATCCTGGCCCATCGCCTGAAGCTCGTTGTCGATGCGGCGCATCATGTGCACATAGGGGAAATCGTCGAGCTGAAGATTTTCGCCGATGTAAAACTCCTTTTTGAGCCGTTCGGGCTCGATATTCGCCATAAAATTGCGGACCTCGGACTTGCCCGAAGCGGGAAGCGCCTGCAAAAGAACGACTTTGAAGACATTGTTTTCCATAAAAGTTCCTCCTGTGCCCGAAAAGGGCGTGTTTATGAGATGATGTTGAGCCAGCGCGATTTGTCAACTGTGATGGTTTTGCAGCGCTCGACGTATTGCAAAATGAGCTCCTGCATTTCCGTCTGGCCTTCTGATAAGAGGGGAGCGGCCTTGTAGCAGCCATAGCCGCCGGCGCCGGACGCGCGGTAATTGTTGAGGCAGAGCATAAGCTCCTTTTCTTCCGGCAGCTCCTCGCCGCCATAGACGATCGAAAGGACGCGCTCACCTACAGGGCGGCCTAAATCCGCCGTGACCGTGAGGCCGAGGTAGTAATCGTAATTGAAATGCTGAACGATCGGCTCTAAATACTCCCGGCTCACGCAGACAGCGCCGTCCGGCGTGTGGTCGAAGTACGATAGATCGCGCTCGAGGGCGGTCTTGAGGACGCTTCTGCTGACGCGGATGGTCTTGAGCGTGTTGGGAAAGGCGTAGCTGGAGACGATGGCACGGTTGGTCACCTGCTGCGGAAAGTCGAGCACCTGATTGGAAAGGGAAGTCACGGAAATATCCGCGCCGGTGGCATCAAGCTGCACCTGATTGAAGAAATTTGCCAGAAGCGACCCGTGCAGCGCCAGATCGAGCGGTTTCCCTCCCGGAAGCGGCACGTCGAGCGTACCAACTTGCCGGTCCAGCCACGCGCTCAGCTCCGCTTCGACTGGCCGAAGCAGCTCCGTTGCTTCGGGAAGCGGCGTATCGCCCGCGGGCATGAGCTTCGAGACGGCCTTCACACTGCCGCGGTCGGCGGTAATGTTCATGCGGATGAATTTCGATGTCTTGTCCGGCGGCTGGCAGGTGTACGTTCCGCCAATTTGCAGGTTCTCTGCCTCCATGTGCTGGTGCGCGGCAAGCAGAATGTCAAAGCCGAGCTCGCGGCAGATGCGCCAGCCCTGGTTTTCCCCCGTCTGCGAGAGAATTTTCCCGGTTTTCACATCCGCCTCAAACCCGCCGTGGTAAATGCAGACCGTCACGTCGACCTTTGCGCGGCGAAGCTCGGAAAGCGCTGTCCACGCAGCGGCAAACGCATCGTGCACGGTGATGCCGGCCATCGTCTCCGCGGGCTCAAACTGCGCGACAAACGGCGTGATGATGCCGGTCAGGCCCACGCGAAGTCCGTTTTCCAGCGTGACGACCGCCGTTTTCTGCACGCCGCGGATGCCGTCCACATTCGCGCACAGGCACGTCGCGTCGAGCACGTCAAGATACCGCTCGATCACGTCCTTGCCGTAGTCAAAGTCGTGGTTTCCGAGCGTGACAAAATCGTATCCGCCGAGGTTCAAAAGCTTTGCCGGAAGGGAAGTGACGTCCTTTTCCTCGTGGCTCAAAAAATACGTCAGAGGCGTACCCTGCAAGGTATCGCCGCCGTCGATGACAAGCGTATTCCCGTCCTTTTGAAACTGCGACAGGCAGTTCGCAAGACCGGAAGGCGCAGCTTTGCCCGTCGCGTAGTTGACCGGCGAAAAGCACCCATGAATGTCGCTTGTGTAGTAAATTGTCAAATTACGTTCCATGTTTGTGTTTCCAGAGGGATGGAGCGAGGGCGCATAAGCGCCCTCGCGTGTGTTATTCGCCGTGCGCAAGCTTTCTGCGGATGCGCGTGGAGATGAGTTCGATGATGAGAACGAGGACCATCAAGCCCCAGACGAACGAGCCGACCATGCCCCAGCGGCGGGAGTTCAGACACTGCACCAGCGATGCGCCGATGCCGCCCGCGCCCACGATGCCGAGCGTCGTCGCGTCCTTGAGGTTGATGTCGAAGCGGTAGATCGTGGTCGAAATGAAGCTTGCCGTCAGCTGCGGCAGAACGCCGTAGCGGATCTTCTGGAACGGCGTGCAGCCCATCGCGTCGAGGCTCTCGAGAATGTGCGTGTCGAGGTCTTCAATCGCCGTAATGTACATCTTCGAGATCATGCCGATCGAGCAGACCGACTGTGTAATGACGCCGCAGGCCGCGCCGGGGCCCGTCACGCGGATCCACATCAGCGCCCAGACAATCGACGGAATGGTGCGGATCATGAGGATCAGCACGCGGACAATATACGCCACGGCCTTCGGCATGATGTTGAACGAGGCCAGAAACGCGAAGGGAATGGCAAGAATTGCGCCGAAGATCGTACCGAGGACGGCGATGGCCATTGTCTGTAAAAGAAGATACGGAACATCGGAGTCGCCGGTGCCGAACAGCAGGTTCGTGTCCGGATGGAACACGCCGTGGACAACGCCCTTTGCGACCTCGGTGCCCGTGGCGGTGAGGCCGGTGAAGTGGATATCGTCTGCCGACCAGCCGACGAGAAGCGCCACCAGCAGCACGATGACGAGGTACAAAACCCACTTGCGCGGGCGGTTGGCGTACATTTCAAGCGTCGTGAGCTTGCGGTCGAGCGACTGCTCGAGCATGGCAATTTTATCTTTTTTCTGCATCTGACGTCCTCCTTTCAGCTCAGCTTCTTGCGAAGGTATTCGCTGAAGAAGTCGATGACGACAACGACCACGAACAGCGACAGCAGAACCGTGCCGAGGCTGTTATAGTCGCGCCAGCCAATGCGCTCGTTGATCGTAATGCCGAGGCCGCCTGCGCCGACGTAGCCCAAAATGGCCGAAGCGCGGACGTTCATCTCAAAGCAGTACAGGCAGTGGCTCAGGTAAACCGGCAGAATCTGCGGCACGCAGGCTGACCAGAACGCCTGAAATTTGTTCGCGCCCAGCGCTTCCATTGCCTCAAACGGGCCCATGTCGATGGTCTCGATGGACTCGAAGAGCATCTTGGCGACGATGCCGAAGGTGAAAATCGCGATGGCGATCGTGCCGGAGAAGGTGCCGAGCGAGAAAATCAGGGCGCAGACGAGCGCGATGATGAGCGTCGGGAGCGTGCGAATTAAGCCCAGAAGAAACCGGATGAGCCAGACCACGGGAACGCTCTTATTGATGTTGCTGGAAGACAGAATGGCGACTGGCAGGGCCAGCACGCAGCCGATGACCGTGCCGAGGATCGACATTTTGATCGTGTCGATGAGAGGGGAGACGACCTTCGGGAAGAACGACCAGTCGGGTCTGAAAATCTTCTCGAGAAGATCGACCATTTTGCTGAATTTGGTGATGACCGTGTGCAGATCGAAGCCCGTCATTTTCAGAGACAGCCAGATGATGACCGCCAGCAGCAAAACGATCAGGGGCGTCCGGCTCCGTTTCCGCTGCACCGAGTGGCCGTTGGAAAGCGTCACGGTCTGGGGCTTAAAGATGCGGTCATAGAGCGTCAGCTTCATGAGGCTGGAGGTGTTTTGTTCGTCCATGCGTTACCTCTCTGCCTTGGCAGTGTGAAGCTCACCCTCGCCCTCGCCCATGGTGGGCGCTTTGGCGCCGTTGTAGACCTCGTCGATCTGCTCCTGCGTGATGGTGCTGGCCGGGCCGTCGAAGACGATCTCGCCTGCGCGGATGCCGATGACGCGGTCGCAGTATTTGAGCGCCAGGTCGACGTGGTGGATGTTGAGAAGGATCGAAATTTTGTATTCCTTGTTGATGCGCACGAAGTCCTGCATGACCTGCTTGGCCGTGATGGGGTCAAGGGAGGCCACAGGCTCGTCGGCCAGGATGATCTTCGGGTTCTGGTTCAGTGTTCTTGCCAGAGCGACGCGCTGCTGCTGGCCGCCGGAGAGCTGGTCGCAGCGGGTATAGGCCTTATCCAAAATGCCTACCTTGTCCAGACTCTCTAACGCCCGCATCTTCTGTTCCTTTGTAAAAATGCCGAACAGCACCCGGAAAAACGGCATATCCGGCACATCGGCGGTCAGAACGTTCTTCAGCGCCGTGCTGCGCGAGACGAGGTTGAAGCTCTGGAAGATCATGCCGACCTTGCGGCGATAGCGCCGGAGCTCCTTGCCGCGCAGCGAGTCTACCGTGACGCCGTCGACGGTCAGCTCACCCTTGGAGATATCGTGCATCCGGTTGATGCAGCGCAGAATGGTCGACTTGCCGGCGCCCGAAAGGCCGATGATGGCGACGAACTCGCCCTGCTCGATTTGCAGGTTGATGTTCTTCAGCGCCGTGAAGCCGTTTGGATAAGTCTTATACACATTTTTGAATTCAATCATGCTGCGACTCTTTTC
>CAKUJL010000069.1 GCA_934661715.1 uncultured Oscillospiraceae bacterium
GGAATATCCAGCGCAGCTCCTGCTCAATTTTCTGTGTGCCGCTGCCGACGGGCTTGAGCGCCCCGCCGCATTTGGAGCACCTTGTCCTGACGGGCTCGGAGTAGCCGCAGTAGTGGCAGATGAGCCGCTGCGTCACGGAGTGATACGTCAAGTGCACGCTGCACCTTGGGCAGACCGGAACGTCTCCGCACTCGACGCAGACGAGATACCGGCTGTTGCCGCGGCGGTTCAGAAACAGAATCGACTGCCGCCCGGCGATGATATTGTCGCGCAGCTTTTCTTCCAGCGGCAGGCTGATGGCCGTGGCGTTTCCCTGCCGGATCTCCTGCTTCAGATCGACGATCTGCGCGGCGGGAAGCTGCTTTTCGTTGAAGCGTTTTCGGATGGTATAGAGCCGGTAATCGCCGCGCTTTGCCTTGTACATGCTCTCGACCGACGGCGTCGCCGACCCGAGCAGCACCAGAGCGCCCGCCTTCGCGCCCCGGTAGAGCGCAATTTCTCTTGCGTGGTAGCGGGGCGAATTTTCGGATTTGTACGTGTGCTCCTGCTCTTCGTCGAGGATGAAAAGCCCCGGATCCTGCACCGGCGCAAACACCGCCGAGCGCGTCCCCACGACGACCTTCGCAAGCCCCGCTTTGATCCTTCTCCACTGCGAGAAGCGCTCAGACACGCGAAGGCTTGAATGCAGCACCGCGACCTGCTCTCCGAAGTGCGAGGTGAGCTTCGACAAAAGCTGCGGCGTGAGCGAAATTTCCGGCACGAGAAGAACCGCGCTTTTTCCTTCCTTCAGGGCCTCGTAGATGAGCCCGATATAAACAGACGTTTTGCCGCTTCCGGTCACGCCGTAAAGCAGCGCCGCGCCCGGCTTTTCCTCTTTCATCTGCGACAAAAGCCCGTCAAAAACCGTCTGCTGCTCCGCGTTAAAGCTGGGCGGCGCAGCGTCCTTCTGCGCGGAACGCAGCATTTCGGGCGGCCGCTCCTCTTCCCAGAGCGTGATGAGGCCGAGCTTCTGAAGCCGTGTAAAGGTCTGTGTCCCCGCGCCCGTGAGCTCGGTCAGCTCCTTGCAGGAGCACACGCCCGCCGCGCCGAGAAGCTCCAGAACGGCAGCCTGCACCGGTGCGGTGCGCTTTTTCTTTTCGGCGTAGGAAGCCGCTTCTTCTCCTGCCGCGATGGCGGCAAATTTCTGCTTTTTGGGGCTGGCCGCGGCGGAAAGCTCGCTGTCGGCCTGCATAAATTTTTTCGATAAAAGCCACGAAAGGGCCGCTTCCGCCTGCTCCCGGTCATCCGTCTGAGAAAGCAGTGCCGTCTCCGGTGCGCTCCCGCCGAGATCTTCCAAAAGCTGCATCATAGACGCTTCGAGCGGTTTTTCCTCCGCGATCGAGCGCCAGTCAAAGCCAGTTTCCCGGATGCGGTAAATTTTCTCCTGCCGGAACCAGAGCCCCGCGGGCAAAATCGCCCGCACCGCGTCATAATACGTGCAGAAATAGCGCTCTCTGACAAACGCGGCAAGGCGCAGCTGCTCGTCCGTCATGACAGGTGTGTTATCTAACACCTGCTCGATCGCCTTCAGCTTCTGCCCGTCGCCTTCCGTCACGGCCAGAACCATGCCCTCCGTGTGCCGGTTGGCCCGACCGAAGGGGACGAACACACGCATTCCGGGCTGAACCTCCAGATCGGGCGGAACACGGTAGGAATACGGCTGGTCCATGGAATACACCGCGCAGCTCACGGCAACCTGTGCAAGCATCGTCTTCCCACCTTTCCAATTACAAGCGCGAAAGGCGTAGGATATTGCCCTACGCCTTTGGCCGTCGGTTTTTATTTCAGGTACTTTTCCTTGAGCGTCGCGGTCAGTTCGCCTCTGGCGACCTCGTTGATGGCGATCGTGACGGGCTTGTCCGTCAGCGGCTCGTGCGTCATTTCAGACTCGATCGAAAGCTGTCTTGCGCGGTGCGCCACAACGTTCACCAGAAGATACCGGCTGTCGACGTGCTTCAGTAATTCACTCATTGCGGGGTAGAGCATGATAGTTCCTCCTTGATCAAATGGATGCGTTCCATCGTTTTACATTTTTCCGCCAGCATGATGGCCTTGAGCTCCTCGCCGGCTGTTTTGAGATCGTCGTTGACGACGATGTAATCGTAGTTTACCGCCTGCTGGCATTCCCATTTTGCCCGTTCCAACCGCTCTTCCATGAGTCCCGGCGCGACGTCTCCGCGGTGGACAAGGCGCTTGCGGATGATGTCGAACGACGGCGCGGTCACGAACACGAGAACCGCCTCGGGAAGGCGGCGCTTGATCTTCAGTGCGCCCACGACATCCACGTCCATCACGACGTCAATGCCGTTTTCGATCGCCTCG
Organism: uncultured Oscillospiraceae bacterium; assembly: GCA_934661715.1. Lineage (GTDB taxonomy): Bacteria > Bacillota > Clostridia > Oscillospirales > Oscillospiraceae > CAG-170. The sequence goes on from CAKUJL010000069.1 coordinate 2,362, forward strand.
CGGATGGGGCCGAGGGGCGTTCCGTAGTAGTTTCCCACGTATTCGGCGTATTCGAGCAGCGCGTTTTCCTCGATCAGCTGTTCAAAGCGTTCGCGCGTGACAAAATAGTAGCTCTTCCCGTCGACCTCACCCGGACGGATGGGACGGGACGTCGCCGATACAGAATACTGCACCTTTTCGCAGCTGTCAATGATCACGTTCAGAAGCGTGTTTTTTCCGACGCCGGACGGGCCGGACACAACAAAAAGCTTTCCCTTCATGCGTCCTGTTCCTCCGGTTCCGGTTTGCCCTCCATCCGCGCCGCCAGAATTTCCGGCGAGACGGAAGCCAGAATCACATGGTCGGTGTCCATGAGCAGAACCGCCTTCGTCTTCCGGCCAAACGACGCGTCAATGAGCATGCCGCGCTCCCGCGCCTCCTGGATGAGCCGCTTGATGGGTGCGGACTCCGGCGCGACAACGGCAAGAATGCGCTCGGCTGCAACGGTGCTTCCAAAGCCAATGCTGATAAGCTTCATGGCCGCCCTCCGTCACTCAATATTCTGCGTCTGTTCGCGGATCTTTTCAAGCTCCGCCTTGATCTCGACCACAGTCCTCGCCTGTTCGAGATCGTTGCCCTTCGAGCCAATCGTGTTGGCCTCGCGGTTAAACTCCTGCAGCAGGAAATCGAGCTTCCGGCCGATCGCGCCGCCGGATGTCAACATCGCGTCCAGCTGCGAAAGATGGCTTCTTAAGCGCACGGTCTCTTCGTCGACGGCAATTTTGTCGGCGTAGATGGCGGCCTCCTGCAAAATGCGGCCCTCGTCGATATTGGTGTTCTGCAAAACCTCCTGCATCTTCTGTGTCAGGCGGTTTCTGTATTCTGCCAGCGTCACGGGGCTTCTGGCCTCGACCTTTTCCACAAGCGCCAGAACCGTCTTTGCCCGGCTCCGAAGGTCAGCTTCCAGCGCAGCGCCCTCTTTTTCGCGCATGGCGGTGAACTTGGAAAGGGCCTCTGTCACGACGGCGAGAATTTCCTCCGTCGCCTTTTTCTCGTCCTCTTCCTGCTTTTCCACGACGAAAATGTCCGAAAAACGTGTCAGGCTCGAGACGGAAATATCGTCCGCCACCTCATAATCCTTCGCGATCGTCTTCATCGCCGCGAGGTACCCCTCGAGCACCGGGCGGTTGAGGGAAATTTTCATATCGCTTCCGGCGGTGACACTGACGGTAATGAACACGTCGACCTTGCCGCGCGAAATTTCTTCCTTGACCTTTGCCTTGACGCTGTCCTCCGCGAACGAGAACACGCGCGGCAGCTTGACGCTGCAATCGAGATAGCGGTTGTTGACCGAACGAATTTCGACGGTAATTTCGCGGTTTTCAAAGGTCTGTACGGCTCGTCCATAGCCGGTCATGCTTTTTATCACGGTAACATCTCCATTTTCTCTTTCAGCCGCATTCTTTCGCGGCGTTAATCTGCGTTTTCCAGTACCACGACGATCTTGTAATCGTCTCCGATGACGCCCGCGTCGGGATAGCCGTCAATGTAGATCGTGACCGGCACCTGATACGTTCCCGCCTGCGAATACTCGGACAGGTCCGCCACCACGCGCAGGTTGTTGGCCGCGATGGTCTCAATATCGCTTGCCGATGCGCGGACGGTCGTCTGCACGAGCTGGGTGATGCTCTTGGCGGTGAAGCCCTCGGGCGTGTTGATAAAGGCGATATTCGTCGCGCCGATGACGCGGGTCTTCTTGTTCTTGACCTGAATGGTCACGCTTGCGGTCTCTTCGCCGGAAACGTTCTTCGCGTCGTTCGGAATTTTGATATCGAAGGACAAAACGGCGTTGTTTTCCGTCTGGCCGAGATCGATATTGCCGAGGACGATGGTATTGACGCTGTCGAGGACCGTCGCGTCGCCCGCGAGGGTGATGGACGGCGGGTCAATGGACACATCCGCGTCCGCACCGGTCGCGCCGCCGCCGTCAATGAAGTTCACGGAAAGCGGCACCTGCTTGAATTTCACGATGTCGATCTCGACCTGAATGGTGTCGACATCCGTGGTCAGGTCCGTGGTGTCGACCTCGTTTCCGTCGGCGTCGACGAGCGTGTACTCGACGTTTTCCGTGATGTTTTTATCCACGTTCGTCCGGCTCATGACGATCTGGGCGCAGGCGATCTGGGATACCACAGACTCGGGGCCTTCGACGGTCACGGTGTCGTAGTCAAAGTTGGTAGACTCGAGCAAGTACCCCTCCGCGACCTCGACGCCGGAAAAATCGCCGCGCACCTCAATTTCGCGTCTGAGCAGCTTTTCGACCTGAATGGTGATAACGGACGGATTACGGTCTGTTGCCTGCACGGCGGACGCCTGCACCGCGTTCGGAAGCGTCAGCTGATAGGTCAGCTGGTATTCCTTTGCGCTTCGCACCTTCGAAACGTCCACCACGGCGGTGATCTCATCTTTATACTGCTCGAGCTTTTTAAGATCGGTGTTTTTCCCGTAGAAATGCACCGAGACCATGTCGGTATAATCGCCCTTGATGACAAGGCTCTGGTCCTCGCGCAGAACCTCCTGCCCGGAGAACGTCACGGGGATGCCGGAAATGATGGTGTCTCCTTCGGGGTTTACCACCGTCACGACATACGCCCACAGACAGATCGCCGCCAGCAGGGAAATTGCCATGGTAATGAGTTTACTTCTTTTCATTGTGATCCTGCCTCATTTTGAAATGGCTCGTGAGCCAGCTCCTGAACGGTCCGCTCTTCTGCTCGGGCTCGGCGACGAGCTCGTTGGTCAGAAGCTTTCCGAGCGTCTGCGGGGCCAGATGCCGCTTGAGCATCCCGCCGATGGCGACCGAGATCGTGCCCGTTTCCTCGGAGACGATGACGACCACGGCGTCTGACACCTCGCTCGTGCCGATACCCGCGCGGTGGCGCGTGCCGATGCCGCCGGGAAGATGCGTGTTCTCCGACAGCGGCATCACACAGCCCGCCGCGGCCACGCGGCTGCCGCGGACGATCACCGCGCCGTCATGCAGCGGAGAGTTTTTGAAAAACAGGTTCCGCAGCAGCTGGTCGGAGACCTTCGCGTCGATGATCGTGCCGGTCTTGAAGTACTCCTCGAGCGGCATGCTGCGCTCAAAAATGAGAAGTGCGCCGACCTTTTCCTTCGACATCGCCTCGCACGCCGAAACCGTGGCCTCAATGGCCTGCTGCTCGGCGGTGAGCGTCGTGCCGCTGCTAATTAAGTTTGTGAAGAACCTGCCGCCGAAGCGCTCGAGCATCCGGCGAAGCTCCGGCTGGAACATGATGACAAGGGCGATGACGCCGATCTCCAAAATCTTGCTCAAAATCCAGTTGAGCGTGTAGAGCTTGAAGATCTCCGTCAGACCCGTGATCAGCAGAAGCACCAGAATGCTTCTTGCGATCCGCGCCGCGCTCGTCGAGCGAATCAGGCGCATGAGGGTGTAGAACAGAAATGCGACGATCAGAATATCAATAATATCGTTAACCCCGATCTGGGGAATGCGGTTCCAAAATTCCTGGAAAAATGTGCGTATCGCGGTCATAGACGCCACTCCTGCTGATACTTATAATTAGTGTGATTATACTCCAAAATGGGCCTGAGCGCAAGTGGCGAAGCGCAAAATTTGGAACGTGTTCACAATTTAAGGGCCCGCACCGCCTGCCGCACCTCAAAAGCCGTGTTGAAAACCGAAAATCCGACCCGCACGGTGCCCGAGCGCAGCGTCCCGGCCGATTCGTGTGCCAGCGGCGCACAGTGAAGCCCTGCCCGGACATAGACCCCGCGCATGGATAGCCGTTTTGCCGTTTGCTCGACATCCTCGTTTTCAAGAAAAAACGACACGACGCCCGCCTGCTTTTCCCCGTGAAAAACGCGCACACCCGGCAGGCTTTCCAGTTCCGCCGTCAGAAGCTGCGCCAGCATCTCCTCGTGCGCGGAAATATTGGAAAGGCCCATCTGCCGCACGAAACGCACGCCCTCGAAAAGCCCGCAGATACCCGGCACATTGTGCGTCCCCGCTTCTGCTGCGTCGGGGTTAAAGTCTGGCATTTCGCCGCTTTCGGACAAGCTCCCCGTGCCGCCGCAAAGAAGCGGCCGGACTTGCCTCGACGCAACGAGCACACCCGTCCCCTGCGGGCCATAGAGCGACTTGTGCCCCGGCATACACAAAAACGCCGCGCCCGTTTCGGAAAGCGACACCGGCAGGATCCCCGCCGACTGCGAACAATCCAGAATCAGCGGCACCTGCCGCTCGTTACAGAGCTTCGCGATTTCTTCAATCGGCAGGATAAAGCCGAACACGTTCGACACGTGCGTGCAGACGACGGCCTTCGTTTGCTTCGTTATGGCCGCGCGGAACGACTCTATCACATCCTCCGCGTCAAAAAGAAGCCTTCCCGCGATCTTGATCTTTGCGCCGAGCGCGGTAAGGGGCCGCCAGACCGCGTTGTGCTCAAAGCCCGAGATGACGACCTCGTCGCCCGGCGAGATAAGCGTCCGGATGGCAAGATTCAGTGCGTGCGTGGCGTTCAGCGTGAACATTACGTCCTCCGGCTTCGCCTCAAACATCGCCGCCAATTCCTGCCTGCACGCATAGACCGCGTCGGAGGCCTTCATCGCGGGCACGTGCCCGCCGCGTCCGGGGCTTGCGTAGTGCGCCATCGCATACGATACCGCGCGGGAAACCTGCGGGGGCTTCTGAAGCGTTGTCGCCGCCGCGTCAAAATAGATCATAGTCCGCCTCCTGCACCGTGCCGTCCTCATAGAGCCGGAAAACCCTCCGGTAGCCCACGCCGTGCGCCTGCAAAGCCTCCGCTGCCATCAAACCGACGCCCTCCGAAACCTCCAGCACAAACCCGCAGCCCTGCACGGCGATCGACTTCGGCGCACGCGAAAGCTCTGCCGCGATCCCGGAAAGCACAAGAACATCCCGCCCGGTCTGTGCGCCGGTCAGCGAGCGGAACGAAAACGCATACAAGAACATACTGCTCCCTCCTTGCCCCATCGTATGCGCGGACTGCTTTTTTCGGCACAAAGCGGCGGTTTTCTTCTTTTGTGCATAAAAATACAAAAATTTTCGTTAAGACTTGACAAGAAAATCTTCGTTTGTATAATAGAGGCAGTTGTGATAGAGGTTGCGCACTGCATGAGTCGCGTCCATCCTCCGGCAGGAACCGGGGACGCAAAAGGGCTGTGCGCCGAAGAGCGCCGGATTGTTCCTGAAACCGGCTCTCTGGGAGGCAAGGAGAATATCCTGCGGACTGTCGCGAAAGCGGAGCGCTGTCATGTCGTTTTACGAGATGTTCTTGTTGTGCG
>CAKUJL010000070.1 GCA_934661715.1 uncultured Oscillospiraceae bacterium
GGTTTGCGGGCAAAAACTTTCCATGAATCCCTGATGCTTTCGAGTCAGGGCCGTTATAACCACTTCGATACCACTCCATGAACTTGCCAGAGTATTATATCAGCAAGCGGAAGCAAAATCAAGGGGTTTGTTTGATTTCCCGGCGTTTTGTTTTTTCCGGGCGCGGCTTTCGCGTTTTCCTGTTTTTCTGCGCGGAAATGTGCGGAAATTTTTCCGAAAATCCCATTGCAAATTCTCTTTTGCGGTGCTATAGTATGCCGAGCTGGGCTTCGGCGCATTTTTTCGTTTGGGAGGCTTGATCGCCATGCGGTACGATCCGCGGGACATGACACACGGAAACCTCTGGAAGCAGATCCTGATTTTCAGTCTGCCGCTTATGGCCTCGAACCTTTTGCAGGTTCTGTTCAACATGTCGGATATTGCCGTCGTCGGCCAGTTTGCAGGCTCGCACGCGCTCGGCTCCGTGGGCTCGACGGCGACGCTTGCCACGCTCTTTTCGGGCTTTCTGATCGGCATGGGCTCGGGTGTCAACGTGCTCACGGCGCGGTTTCTGGGCGCACACGAGGACGATAACACCCGCGAAACGGTCCACACGGCGGCGGCTGTGTGTCTGGCGCTGGGCCTGATTCTTCTGGCTCTTTGCCTGGCGCTTGCAAGGCCGCTTCTGGAGCTGCTGGGAACGAAGGACGAGCTCATCGACGGCGCGATCTTGTACATGCACATTTACGCGCTGGGGCTTCCCGCGATGGCGCTTTACAATTTCGGCAGCGCCGTGCTCACGGCCTCGGGCGATACGAGGCGGCCTTTGATCTTTCTGTCGATCGCGGGCGGGCTCAACATCGTTCTGAACCTGTTTTTCGTCATCGTCTGCAAGATGGCCGCGGGCGGCGTTGCGCTGGCGACGGTCATTTCGCAGTTCGTCTCGGCGGCGCTGGTGCTGCGGGTGCTGCTGCGGGCGCAGGAGAGCTACCGGCTGGAGCTCAAACACTTTATTTTCAGTATGGAAAAGGCGAAGCGGGTGCTTGCGCTCGGCGTGGCCTCGGGCATGCAGCACGCGATCTTCGCGATGGCAAACCTCTTTATCCAGTCCGCCGTCAACACCTTCCCGGCTGCCGTGGTCGAAGGAAACTCCGCCGCGGCCAACGCGGACAGTCTTGTCTACGAGGTCATGGCCGCGCTCTACACCGGCTGCTCGACGTTCATCAGCCAGAACTACGGCGCACACAACAAAGAGCGCATCATGAAGGCCTACCGCGTGAGTCTGGTGTATTCGTTCGGCGTGGGCGCGGTGCTGGGGCTCGGGCTCATGTTCTTCGGAAGCAGCTTCCTGCGCATCTTTACCCCCGACGATACGGTCATCGCCGCGGGCATGGAAAAGCTTCAGATCATGGGCTGGAGCTACGCGTTCTCGGCGTTTATGGACAATACGCTCGCGGCCTCGCGCGGTCTTGGCAGAAGCGCCGTGCCGATGGGCATCGTGATTCTGGGCTCGTGCGTGTTCCGCGTGATCTGGGTGTATACGATCTTCGCCATCTTCCACACGCTGACGTCTTTGTACCTGCTCTACATCTTCTCGTGGGCGCTGACCGCGCTGGGCCAGATGGTCTACTTCTTCCGCTGCTACCGGCAGCAGACTGCTTCTTGGAAGGCGCCTGCGGCTGCTTGACAAAAAGCAGGGGCTTTTTGTCAAAAAGATGCGCCTCGACTGCGCGCAAGCTTTTTGTGCTCCGCACAAAAAGCTCACACTTGCGAGGCGATAGGAGTTTTTCCGGCTGGCAGAGCCACCGGATAAAACAGATTTCCATTTTATTTCGCGTCTGCGGCCGCGAAACTCTACGAGGTATTATACAGAAAGCCCGAAGGCGATGCCTTCGGGCTTTGTCAGCATGTCAAAATAGTCTGATTCTCATGAAACAATGCAAAAATAGCAACGCCCTTATAGGGGCGACGATCGAGCGGCCCTGAATTCCTTGCGATTTTGCATGAAATGTCCGTTGGATCGGTCTGTCCTGCGGGCGGACAGAGTCGTCCGCCCCTACAGGCGAATTGCACGGTGCTGCCCTAGGTTTTCTTGATAAACTGTTCGCCGCATTTGGGGCAGCGGATGTTGATGCGGCCTTTGCCGCGGGGAACGCGGACGACCTGACGGCAGCGCGGACAGGTGAAGTACCGGTTCTGCCGGTCGCGCAGTCTTGTAAAAAAGCGCTGGAAGGCGGCGTTTTCGCGGCGTCTGGCCTCGATGTTGCGCGAGTAGATGCGAAACAGCGACCATAAAAGCGGCACGTAGGCCAGCGTATTGAACGCAGCCATCCACGGCGCGAGATAGCGGCTGCCGAGCGAACCGAGCAGCATCAGAACCACTGCCAGAATCAGCAGCCATTTATTAAGGGAATCCGACCCGTAGCGGCCATACATGAACCGCCGCAGCGCATCGCCCAGCTTTTGAAACATGGTATTGCCCCCTGTGTTTATAGCGGAACCTCTGCATCAATCGCAGCCGATTGATGCAGAGCTTCCTTTAGAATTCTGTCATTTATTATAGTGATTCGTTACAGAATTTACAACAAAAAGGGGCAATTGTTTATAGAAAGTTTACGCTTTGTCTTTCTTTTTTGCGCTCAGGACGACGATGCCGCCGAGAACGAGCACGATGCCCGCGATGTTGGCAAGCGTCAGCGGCTCATGGAACACGAACGTGCCGAACAGCGTGCCGACGACCGGCTCGGTGGACGCGAGAATGCCCGCGCGGCTGGGCTCCATGCCCTCTAAGCCCTTTGTGTAAAAGCCGAAGGCCAGAAAGGCCGTGACAAAGCCCGTGCCGAGCATCCACAGAAGGATCGTCGCATCCGCCTCGATTGCGCCCGCGATCGCGCCCCAGTCGGCGAAGAGTGCGCCGCCGAGCATACAGAACAGGAACGTGTAGAACGTGATGGTCCACGAGCTGTAGCCGCGGTCGATGGCAAAGCGGCTGAAAATGGAATACAGAGCGTAGAAAAAGCCCGCGCCGAGACCGAGCAGCAGTCCCTTCAGCGAGACCGACGCGTCGCTTCCGAGCCCGGAGACAAGGCAGCAGCCGGCAAATGTCATGAAAAGCGCCAGAAGCTTCCCCTTCGTCAGCTTCTCATGGAACAGGATGATGCTCAGAACCATGATGACCGCGGGAGACGTGTAGAGAAGAACGCCCATCACGCTCAGGCTCGTCTCCTGCATGCCGGAAAAATAGCACCACGAGAAGATCAGGATGCTCACGCAGCCGGTTCCCAGAAAGCACCAGAGGTCGCGCAGGCGGATGCGGAATTTGTCCCGCGCGAACAGCAGCATATAGCCGCCCACAAACAGAAGGCCCGAGAGCATCCGCGCCTGCACAATGTCCATCGCGTAGAGGCCCGCCGCGTTGAGCACGCGCACAAAAACGCCCATGCTGCCCCAGAAAACGCCGGCAAGTAATACATAGATCGCCGCTTTTGACTGCTTCATAGTTTCTCTTCTCTCTATCTCAAGTTTTTTTATTTACTGTTCGCTGTGCAGGGTAATGACGGGAATTTCGGGCCGGTTCGCGATGCGCACGGGAAGGCGGCGGCTTCCGCCGAGTCCCCGGCTGACGACCATGCACGCCTCGCCGCAGGAGATCACGCCCTCGGTATCTTCGGGGAAGAATTCATAGTGCGTGCCGAAGAGCGCACCGAAAAAGGGAAGCCGGACCACGCCGCCGTGGGCATGACCGCTGAGAACGAGGTCCGCTCCAAGATTTGCGAGGTTCTCCAATTGGTCGTTCCGGTGGCACAGAACGACGATGTAATCGTCCGGCGCTGCCGTTTTCACCTCGCGCAGGAGTTTTCCCGGCGTTTTCTGGTCGCGCGGGCCGTTCGGGTCGTCCACACCGGCGAGGATGATCTCGCTGCCGTTTCTCGTGAGGCGGGCAAAACGGTTGGGAAGATAGGTCACGCCGCTCTTTTCCAGAAGGGAGAACCACTCTGCGCGGTTTTTCATGCGCCACTCGTGGTTTCCCGTCACATAGACGCACGGCGCGATAGCGGTCAAGCGCGGCAGAAGCGCGGAAAGCACCTCCAGGTCGGAATCCTCGTCCGCGATATCTCCCGAGAGGGCGATGAGATCCGGCTTTGCCTTTTCCAGCTGCCCGATCAGCCAGTCGTTATCCGGGCCGAAGACGCGGTTGTGAAGATCTGTGACGAGCGCGATGCGAAAGCCCTCGAACGCGGCCGGGAGCTTTTTTGAGCAAATGCGCACCTGCGTCAGCCCCACGGTGAAATTCCCGGCCCACAGAAGTCCCGCCGCCAGCGCCGCCAGCGGCAGAAAACGGCACACGCCGCGGTTCTTTTTTGCGGGACGGTCCATTTTCAAGCCTCCGTAAAAAACATTTCTCGTTATTTTAACACAGGCATTGCGCAAAGAAAAGAGCTTTTGTGAAAGTCCTTTTGCGGATTTTCTACAATTTTTCCTCGAAACGCATTTGTTCATCGAATTTTTATTGTGATATGCGGACGTTGATGCTATAATGATATGCAGAAAAATAGTGCCCTTTGGGTTTCCGGAATCCCATAGGGCAGACAGATGGATGTGTATCGGAATTGAAGTACGGAACCTGGACGATTTCGTCCTATGAGCAGGGCGCGGCCAATGCGCTGCGCAAGGCGGGGTGGTCGCCGGTCACGGCGGCCGTTTTATGCAGCCGGGGCTATGACACGGAGGAAAAGGCGCGGGCGTTTTTGTCGGCGGATATGCCGCTGTCAAGCCCGATGGACTTACTGGATATGGACAAGGCCGTGCGCCGCGTCAAAAAAGCGCTGGAGCGGCGGGAGCATATCTGCGTGTTCGGAGACTATGACGTCGACGGCATCACGGCGACGTGTTTACTGACAGATTTTCTCCGAAAGCGCGGCGGACGCGTGACGAGCTATATTCCCGCGCGGCTGGAAGAAGGCTACGGGCTCAACGAAATTGCCGTTCGGGCGCTCAAGGAGCAGGGGGTCAAGCTGATCATCACCGTCGACTGCGGCATTACGGCAAATCAGGAGGCGGCTTTGTGCCGGGAGCTCGGCATGGAGCTCGTCGTCACGGACCACCACGAGTGCAAAACAGAGCTTCCCGAGGCCGTCGCGGTCGTTGACCCGCACCGAAAGGACCAGCCGGGGCCGGTTCCCGATATGGCGGGCGTGGGCGTGGCGTTCAAGCTGGCCTCCGCGCTGCACGGCGATCAGGAGGCGCTTCTGGACGAGTACTGCGACCTCATCTGCCTCGGAACGGTGGCGGACGTGATGCCGCTGACGGGCGAGAACCGGAAAATGGTCTGGCGCGGGCTTCAGGCGCTGGCCAATCCAAAAAGAGTCGGTCTTGCCGCCCTGATGGCAGAGTGCGGGGCCCTCAAGCCGCCCATCACCGCGGGCACGATCGGCTATACGCTGGCCCCCAGGATCAACGCCGCCGGGCGCATGGGCCACGTGGAAATTGCGACCGAGCTCTTTCTCACGACCGACGCGGCGCGGGCCGTGGAGCTTGCCAGCCAGCTTTGTAAGCTCAACCGCAAGCGGCAGGACGTGGAGAGCGGCATTTACCGGCAGGCGGTTTCGATGCTGCCGTCCGGAAAAGCGCCGAAGGCCATTGTGCTGGCGGACGAAACGTGGCACCAGGGCGTGGTCGGCATCGTCGCGTCCCGGCTTGCCGAGGAATACAGCTGCCCGACGTTTTTGATCTGTCTCGACGGCGACAAGGGAAAAGCCTCGTCGCGCTCTTACGGCGGGTTCAATCTGTTTGCGTCGCTCGAGCAGCTGTCGGATCTTCTCGAGAGCTACGGCGGGCACGAGCTGGCCGCGGGCTTTACCATCCGGCGCGATCAGATCGGCCGCTTCCGCGAGGAAATTCTGGCGCTGACGGACGAATTTTCCCGTTCGCCGGACTGCAATCCCGCGCTCAAGATCGACTGTGAAATTCCGGCGCAGCTGCTCACGGTGCCGAATGTGCAGCAGCTTGACGAGCTCGAGCCCTGCGGGGCCGGATGCCCGCGGCCAGTGCTTTTCATGCGCAATCTCACGATCACAGACCTCTCCGAGGTCGGCGGCGGCAAGCATCTGCGGCTGCGGCTTTCGGGGCAGGGGTATCATTTTAACGCGATCTTTTTCTCCATGACCGCGCAGATGGCGGCCGTGGCGCTGGGAGACGTCGTGGACATCGCGTACACGCCGCAGGTCAATGAATACCGGGGTTTCCGGACGGTGCAGCTGAATCTGCTGGATGTCCGGCCGGACGAGGCCGCGCGAATGCGCATCACGGCGGGGAAGGATCTTTACAGACGCCACATGCTGGGAGAGCGCCTCACCGCGCAGGAGCTCGACGGGCTCATTCCGGCGCGGCAGGATTTTGTCGTTGTATGGCGGTATCTGTGCGCGGCGGCGGAAAACGGCGAGGTGCGCGAGGAGTTCGGCTGTCTGGCCCGGAAGATCACGCGCTTTGCGGGCTACAGCTGCAGCGGAAGCAAAATTCGCGTCTGTCTGGACGTTTTTCAGGAGCAGGGTCTGCTTCAGCTCGAGCAGCGGCCGAAGCTTCTCGTCATCCGGCTGACCAGCGACGGGAAAAAGGTCGATCTCGAGCAAAGCCCCACGCTTCTTCATCTCAAGGAATTAAAGGCAGGAACCTGAATGGAAACCAGAGAAGAACATTATGCGTCGATGATGCAGGCCGTGAAGCGCTACGCACCAGCCGCTGATCTCGACGAAATTCAAAAAGCATATGAATACGCCGACCGCAAGCACAAAAACCAGCTGCGAAAGTCCGGCGAACCCTATATCATCCATCCGCTGGCCGTGGCGGAGATCGTGGCGGAAATTGGTCTCGACACCGACGCCATCGTCGCGGCGCTGCTGCACGACTGTCTGGAGGACACCGACGCAAGCTTCGACGAAATCTCGCACATGTTCGGCCAGACGGTCGCGGAGCTTGTCGAGGGCGTCACAAAGCTGACGCGCGTGCAGTATTCCACGACCGAAGAGCAGCAGATGGAAAACCTGCGCAAGATGTTCATGGCGATGTCAAAGGACATCCGCGTCATCCTCATCAAGATCGCAGACCGTCTGCACAACACGAGAACGCTTCAGTACCAGACGCCCGCCAAGCAGATCTCCAAGTCGATGGAGACGATGGAAATTTATGCGCCGCTGGCACACCGGCTTGGTATGCAGAAGATCAAGTGGGAGCTCGAGGACGTGTCGCTTCAGTATCTCGACCCCGAGGGCTATCAGCAGATCATCGACTTTTTGCAGGAAAACGAGGCCAGCGCCCAGAACTTCATGAACGCCATCCAGTCGAAGATCACCGACCGGCTGGCCTCCGTCGGCATCCACGGCTCGATCTACGGACGCGTCAAGCACACGTACTCCATCTACCGCAAGATGCGGGCGCAGAACAAAACCATCGACGAGCTGTACGACTTATACGCCTTCCGCGTCATCGTCGACAACATCGCCGACTGCTATAACGTTTTAGGCCATATCCACGACCTGTTTAACCCCATTCCGGGCAGGTTCAAAGACTATATCTCGACGCCGAAGCCCAACATGTATCAGTCGCTGCACACGACGGTCATCGGCTCGCAGGGCATTCCCTTTGAGGTGCAGATCCGCACCTGGGAAATGCATCAGA
>CAKUJL010000071.1 GCA_934661715.1 uncultured Oscillospiraceae bacterium
TTTCGGCAAAGTTTTCTTGCGTGTATCCGCGCTTTTTGCGATAATAGGCTATCTTCAGGCCGAGGGTAATATAGCGCTCGGGATAATCGGTTTTCATAGCACCACTCCTTAACGGTACTATGCTACCAAGTTTTCACGTCAATTATAATTATTGCAGAATAAACGATTGTTTACTTTTGAACTCAGATGTTATATTATGAGATAAGAATTATTGAATGGAGGTATATAATTATGCCGGATTCACTGGATACCGCCCTGCTGCGGCAGATGGAGAAGTCCATCCTGCTCGACACGGTGTATGACGAACGCAGGCTTTCGGAGGACGCGATGCAGGCGCTTCTGCGCGAACGCTGCGTGCAGGCCCTTACTGCCATTCGCCGCGTGCTGGATACGGATACGCCGGACGAGACCTGTTTCCAGAAAATCGAAGAAATCGTCCGCGTTTTTGAGGCCATCGGCGCAGATGGCGGTGCGCGGCATGATTTCTGACAAAAAAACCGGGGCAGCAGCGCTGTCCCGGTTCTTCTTATTCTCAGCCCTTCAGGATGGCTTCCGCGGTCAGAATGCCGTCTACGGCTGCGGACATGATGCCGCCTGCGTAGCCTGCGCCCTCGCCGCAGGGGTAGAGGCCGCGAAGGGCCGACTGCCTTGTTTCATCGCGCACGATGCGCACGGGAGAAGAGCTTCTGGTCTCCGGCGCGGTCATGACAGCATCCGGGGAAGCAAAGCCGCGCAAACGTTTATCCAGCTCCGGCAGCGCGTTTTCCAGCACCTTTGTAATTCTCTCCGGCAGAACCTCGTGCAGATCGCAGAGCGTCACGCCAGGCTTGTACGTCGGCTGCACCGCGCCAAGGGCCGTGCTTTTTCTGTGCGCGAGGAAATCGCCGACAAGCTGCGCCGGTGCGCGGTAATTCTCGCCGCCGGCAAGAAAAGCCGCCCGCTCCAGCTCCTGCTGGTACAAAACGCCGCCGAGCGTCGATTTGTCCGGAAAATCCTCCGGCGTGAGCGTGACGAGCAGCGCCGCGTTTGCGTTTTCGCCGTCTCGTGCGCAGTTGCTCATGCCGTTGGTCACCACGCCGCCTTCTTCGGACGCCGCCGCGACCACGTAGCCGCCGGGGCACATGCAGAAGGTGTACGCGCTCGTGCCGTCGGGGAGCTTGACGTTCAGTTTATAGTCTGCCGCGCCGAGCGCCGGATTTTCGGCAAAGGGGCCGTACTGGCTCTCGTTGATGGTTTTTTGCAGGTGCTCGATGCGAACGCCCATCGAAAAGGCCTTTGGCTGCATCGGAACGCCGGTTTTGTCCAGCATCCGGAAGGTGTCTCTGGCGCTGTGGCCGGGGGCCAGAACGAGCGTGCCGCAGGAAAGCGTGTGCTCGCCATCAAGCGTCTCGTATCGCACGCCGGTGACCGCGTTTTCCGTTTGTTCGATCGCGGTCAGCTTCGCGCCGAAGCGTACCTCGCCGCCGAGCACGATGATCTCCTCACGCAGATTCTGCACGACCGTCAGAAGAACGTCCGTCCCCACGTGAGGCTTGGCGTCAAATAAAATTTCCGCACCCGCGCCCGCGTCCGCGAACTGCTCGAGTACCCAGTAGTTGCGCGGATTGTTGACGCCGGTGTTGAGCTTGCCGTCGGAAAATGTACCCGCGCCGCCCTCGCCGAACTGCACGTTGCACGACGGGTCGAGCTGGCCGGTCTGCCAGAAGTTCGCTACATTTTCATGGCGCGTCTTCGCGTCCTGTCCGCGCTCCAGGACGATGGGCCGGAAGCCAGAACGCGCCAGCACGAGGGCGCAGAACATCCCCGCCGGGCCGAAGCCGACGATGACGGGCCGCTTTTCCGGCAGCTTTTCCACCTTCGGCGGCTCGTAATACTCGTCCTTTGCGATCGACGCCTTGGGGTTGTGGGCCATCTTGAGAATTTTATCCTCACGGCCTTTGACGAGAACGTCGACGGTATAGATGAGGCGCACGTCGTTTTTCTTCCGCGCGTCGACGGAGCGGCGTTTGATGTCGATTCGTTTGATCTGCGTCTGGTCGATGCGAAGCTGCCGCGCCGCCGCCGCGGGAAGCATCGACATATCCTGCATCGGCGGAAGCGAAATATCCCGGATCCGGATCATATCATTCTTCTCCGAGCTTGCCCGCCAGATAACCGGACGACCACGCCCACTGCAAGTTATATCCGCCGCAGTCGCCGTCAATGTCGAGCACCTCGCCGCAGACGAAAAGGCCGGGATTGAGCCGGCTCTCAAGCGTCCGCGCGTCAAATTCCTTTGTAGAGGCGCCGCCGGCCGTGACCTGTGCGCTCTCAAAGCCCATGACGCCCGTAACCGCCAGACAGAACCACTTCGAAATTTTGACGCAGGACAGCAGCTGTTCGTCTGTGAGATCAAGAAGCTTCGTCTGGTATTTGAGCCCCGCCCGCTTGACGATCATCTTTCCGAGCCGCGACGGGAGCATTCCGGCAAAGAGCTCCTCCGCTGCCAGCTCCGGCAGATTCATGCGCTTTTCCTGAAGCATATCGAGTAAAACGCCCTCGCCGTATTCCCGGAAAAAGTCGAGCGCCAGCTCCTGCCCCTCTCCGCCGGTCGCCGCCGCGCGGGAAAGGGAGAACGCCTCGGGGCCGCTGAGACCGAAGTCCGTAAACTGCACCTCGCCGAAGCTCTCCTGCACTGTCTGGCCGTTCTTTCTCAGCCGGACATGCGCGTCGGCACGCACGCCCTTGAGAGCCTTGACATACGCCGTGTCGGTTTTGATCTGCGTGAGGCTCGGAAGAAGCTCGGTGCACGTGTGGCCCAGCTGCGATAAAAGATGGTAGCCCGACCTGCTGCCGCCCAGCTTTTTGCCCGCCGCGCCGCCGCAGGCGATGATGAGCTTGTCTCCAAAATACGTTTCGCCCGTCGCGGAAACGGCCTCATAGCCTCGCGCCTTGTGCCGGACCTCGACCACGTCGCAGCTGGTGACGAGACTCACGCCTCTGGCCTGCATCGAAAAGCGCAGAACGTCCAGAACGCTCGAGGCCTGATCAGAAAGAGGATACACCTTTCCTGAGTCCTCGGTCACGGTGAGAAGCCCCAGCCGCTCAAAAAAGGCAAGGGTCCGGCCAACATAGAAGCTTTCCAGCGCGATTCTCGCAAAGTCCGGCTGTGTGCCGTGGTAGTGCGTCAGACGGATGTCGCGGTTGGTGAGATTGCAGCGGCCGTTGCCGGTGGCAAGCAGCTTCTTGCCCACACGGTTCTGGCGCTCGAGAAGCGTCACGGTATTTTCCGGGTTTTCCAGCGCCGAGAGCGCCGCCATCATGCCGCTTGCGCCGCCGCCGATAATGAGTACCTTCATAGTAAATTCCTCGTTTTGCAGGTGGATTTTTTCTTTTTAGTATATACGAAAAACCGTCTTTTGCCAAGCGGAAAATCGCCCGGCTTCTCGTGAAGATTGCTTTTTTTTCGTCTCCCTGCTACAATGGGGAGGACACGAAAACGGAAAGGAGCGATGGGTTTGGACAGACGCGAAAAAATCGCGCACCTGGCGCAGTCCAAAGAAGACGAGGTGCTGCTGGCCAGAGTCTATGAGCGCATCACGCAGGGCTCGCTTCGAAACGTCCCGGCAAGCACCTGCTTTCTTTCCAAGCGCGAACAGATGCTGGCGCAGGAGCTTCTGCGAGGAGAAAACTTCCGCTTCTTCGGCGGCACAGAGACGGCCGAGCGCGAGGTCTGCTGCTATCTGCCGGACTATCTGGATGAAGACTGGCTTTATTCCGAAGACGGCCCCATTGCCGCCGTGCGGGCAGGCTTTTTTGAAGAGGACAGGCTCACGCACCGCGATTTTCTCGGCAGTCTCATGGGCTGCGGCATCAAGCGCGAGACCGTGGGCGATATTTTCGTTTCCGAGGGCGCGTGCGATTTTCTCGTGCTGCGGGAGATGCTTCCTTACGTGCTGCAAAACCTTGTCTCCGCCGGACGCACGAAGCTCCACGTGGCGGAAATCGCGCTCTGCGACCTGCACGTCCCCGAACAGGCCGTCAAAACCGTGCGCGACACCGTGTCGTCCCTGCGCTTAGACGGCGTCGTGTCCTCCGGCTTTTCCATTTCCCGCGGCAAGGCGGCGGAGTATATCGCGGCGGGAAAGTGCGAGCTCAACTATCTGCCGTGCCAGAAGGGGGACAAAGGGGTTTGCGAGGGCGATAAAATTTCCGTCCGCGGCCTCGGCAAAATTCAGCTCAAAACCGTCGGCGGCAATACGAAAAAGGGCCGTATCAGCATTGAAATTATCCGGTTCCTGTGACCGAAAAGGAGAACATACTATGGAAAAATCCCGCGTGGAACGCATCAACGAGCTGGCCCACAAGGCAAAGACCGAGGGCCTCACCGAAGAAGAAACCATCGAGCGCGACCGCCTGCGGCAGGAATATCTCGCCGCCTTCCGGCAGAATCTGCGCGCGCAGCTCGATAACACCTACATCGTAGACGACCACGGCAACAAGCGCCCGCTGCGCCCGAAGCAGCACAAAAAGCACTGACCATGCAGCTGACAAGCTTCACGTTCCTGTTTGCGTTTCTGCCGGCTGTGCTCGTCTGCGCGATGCTTGCGCGAAGAAGCATCCGGGCAAGAAACGGCGTTTTGCTTGCGGGCAGCCTGCTTTTCTGCGCGGCAGGCGGCCTTCCGGGGCTTTTCGCGGGCGTGCTGGAAACGCTTGCGGTGTTCGGTCTTGGAAAACGGCTTTCCAAAGCGGAAGGCGAAAAAGCCAAAAAGCGCGTTTTGATGCTCGGCGTGATTCTGAGCGCGGGGCTTTTGTGCTACTTTAAGTACACAAATTTTCTTTTTCGGACGCTGCGCCTTCCGGAGGCCGGAATTTTGCCCGCGCCGGTCGGCGTGTCGTTTCTGACGTTTCTGCTGATCTCGTATCTGATAGACGTGTACCGCGGAAAAATCCCGGCGGAGACGCGCTTTGCCCGTTTTTTGCTCTTTGCGCTCTTTTTCCCGAAGGCGGCGCAGGGGCCGCTTTGCCGGTATGAAGACTTTTCCTCGCAGCTGGAGAACCGCGCGGACGATGCCATGCTTTCAGACGGCGCGTCGCGCGTGATTCTGGGACTTGGCAAGAAGGCGCTGCTTTCTTCCGCCGCCGGGGAGCTGGCCGCGCAGGCGTTTGCCCTTCCGGCAGACGCACTCACCCCGGTCTACGCGTGGGCGGGCATGCTTCTTTACGCGCTGCAAATCTATTTTGACTTCGCGGGCTACACGGACATGGCCATCGGTCTGGCGCTGCTCTTTGGCATTCGTTTGCCGGAGAACTTCGACAGCCCGTATCTCGCCGTTTCCGTCACGGATTTCTGGCGCAGGTGGCACAAGAGTTTGTCCTCCTGGTTCCGCGACTATGTGTATATTCCGCTCGGCGGCAGTCGGTGCGGCAAAGCGCGGCAGGTGCTGAACCTGTTTGTCGTGTGGAGCCTCACGGGGCTCTGGCACGGGGCAGACTGGACGTTTCTTTGCTGGGGGCTCTGGTTTTTCGTGCTTTTGACGCTCGAAAAGCTCTGGCTGGGGAAGGCGCTTACAAAGCTTCCGCGGCTTTTTGGCCATCTTTACGCGCTTGCGGCCGTGCTCATCGGCTGGGTGTTTTTCAACAGCCGGTCGCTTTCCTACGCGATAAGCTTCCTGCGGGCGCTTTTTGTGCCGGGGACGGGAGCGCCGGACGGCGGCGCTTGGCTGCTGCTCGGGCTGCGGCAGCACGGGGTATTTCTCGCCGTCGCGCTCATCCTGTGCACAAATTTCGGCAAAACGTGCTGGCAAACGCTCGGCAGAACGAAGACCGGGCAGCTGCTCCGGTACGCGTTTTTGCTCCTCACGCTGGGCCTTTCCATCCTGCACCTGACGGGCTCGGGCATGCAGGCGTTCATTTACGCACAATTTTAGGAGGCAGCTGGCATGAAAACGAAACGAAAAATCGTGTTTCCGGCGCTGCTTCTTTGTGCGCTGCTGCTCGTTCCGGCGCTGACGCTCTATGGGCTCGTGAAAGGCCCCGCGGGCTGGTCGGCGGAGGAAAACCGGGCGCTGGCCTCCGCGCCGCAGGTAAGCTTGCGTTCTGTTTGGGACGGCACGCTTGCGCAGGACGCGGAAGCATTTTACAAAGACCATATGTTCGCGCGAAGGCTTCTTCTGAAGCTTGACACGGCGGTGCAGATGAAGGTCCTTCGAAAGCCGGTCGTGCACGACGTGGTGCTGGGAGACACCGCGTTATTGCCCGCGCCGGGCTTTTCCGCGAAGCGCCTTGACGCAGAACTGCAAAAGGATGCTGAGCGCGTCGCCGAAGGACTCCGGAGCGTCAAGGCCGCGGCAGACAAGGTCGGGGCGAAGCTTTTATACACGCTTGTTCCCGAGCAGCGGACGGTGTTTTCCGCGTATTACCCCGACTGGATGGAAAACCCGGCGGAGGACACCGCGAGAAACCGCGCGGCGCTCTTGTCCGCGCTTGAAAAAGCGGAAATTCCGGCGCTTGACCTGACCGGCACGTTTGCCTCGCTTCCGGACGCGCTCACACACTACAGCCGCGTCGACCACCACTATACCTTAAAGGGCGCGTATCTGACGTATCAGGCCATCTGCGAGGCGTTCGGCTTGAGGGCAAGCGAACTGACGGTTATCGACGCGCAGACCGGGCTTTTCGGCACATATAACCGCAAGCTCTACGATCTTTCTCCCGTGCGCGAGGCAATGCAGGTGCTGGAAGGCGCGTTCCCGGCCTATGAGCGCTTTGACAACGGAAAGCCTTCCGACACGCCGCTCATCCGGCCCCAGACCGATTCGCGCGGGCTCTACACCGACTACATGGGAGGAGACATCGCCGAGACCATCGTCCGCACGAACCGCGAAGAGCTGCCGAACATTCTCATCGTCGGAGATTCCTTTACCAACGCCCTCGAGCCGCTGGCGGTGTTTGATTTCGGCGAAATGCGGAGCCTCGATTACCGGCACTATGAAGGCGCGGCGCTGTCAGAGTATATTCTGGAATATGAACCGGCGTTTGTGGTCGTTGTCAGAGATGACGTGAGCTGTTTGGGTTCCGGCGGGAACGGGGCGCTGGAGTGATTTTTTGATGCACGCCCCCTCAGCCCCCGGCGTTTTATGCAGAGCAGAATTATGCACCGCACTACCAAAGGCTCCTTTGTGTAAAGGGAGCTGTCAGCGAAGCTGACTGAGGGATTGTGCAGTGGGCAGTGAAACATACCGACTGTGTCCGGCGACCAACGTTCAATCCCCTCAGACGCCTTACGGCGCCAGCTCCCCTTGCCGCAAGGGGAGCCTTTGAGAAGTGCGTACGTCATCCACAACCCCCGAACCGCGGAGGCGCGTGCAGAGCTAAGCGATCTCCGCGGCGGCCTGCACCCGAAATCTGCTGCTCGGCAGCAAGATTGTCGTAAACGAATCAAAATCCAACGCAGTAGCAATACAGAAAGAGAGTGCCTACGTAACCGTAAGCACTCTCTAATTCTATCTGTACTTTTAATCGAGAACCCCCAGGTTTTCAAAAGGGCCGCGGCCCTTTTGTTGAGCTGCGCGAGCCGCGCAGCAACCCCCAAAGCAACTTCTTCTTGGCGGCTCGACACCACTCTTCTTTGCGCAGCTAAGAAGAATGGGGTCGAGAAAA
>CAKUJL010000072.1 GCA_934661715.1 uncultured Oscillospiraceae bacterium
TCAAGGAAAAATGGCGCGGCGCAGCGTGAAAAGACCCGCTGTCCGGGTGCGTTGGGAGTTTTCAGATACACCCTAGGGAAGTTACGAATTCGCCGCAGTTTTTCGCGTTTCGGATTTGCATTTTGCTGGGCGGGCAGAGTCGCCCGCCCCTACGAAGGCAGAAGAAATTTCGCATCAATTCATTCGGGGTCATATTGCTGTTCTTCGCGTTCGGAGATCAGTTCCCAGACGAACTGGAAGAACTTTTTATTGAAGTAGAACAGGTATACGCCGAGGACCGTGAGCCCCAGCGTTACGAGCCACGCCATCGTCACGTCCGTTAAGAAGTGCGCCCCCATCGTGAGCCGCGAGAACGCGACGACCGCCGTCCATAAGACGCCGAAAAGCCCCAGCCGCTTTTCCTTGCCGCGGAAGCGCTTGGAGACGGTCGGAAGCAGTGCGACCAGCATCGCGCACGCCGCGCACGCCGTGTGGCCCGACGGGAACGAACGGAATTCGTCAGACGAGACGCCTTCGGCAACCAGCTGGTTTTTAAGGGCGCTTCCCGCCTTCCACCACGGGGTAAAATAGCTTGCGTTTCCCGTCGCGGCGATCAGGCGCATTCTCGCTCTTCCCCACGGAACCTTGATGATGTTGATGAGCAGCATCGTCCCCACGCAGACAAAGACGAGCGTGAGCACAAAGCGGATAACGGTCTTCCCCTGCGCCCCGGAGGTAAGGAGCAAAAGCGCCATTGCGCACAGCGCGGCAAAAAACACCGTCACCAGAAGCGGCACCCACGACGGCATCGCGGGCACATTATCTGTCGCCTCGTGCACGGCCAGAAAAATTCCGCCGAGCACCAGACCCGCCGCACCGATGAGAAACAGCACGTTCCAGTCGCGCCGCAAGCACCCTCTGTGCCGGAACAGGAGAACCCCCGCGCAAATCAGCGCCAGAAACGCCGGAAGCTCGCCGAAGGCCGCGAAAAACTGCCCGAAGCTGCTCTCCTTTCCGGGGTAAAGGGCGCTGGAAATTTCAAAATCGTAAACGGAGCCGAGTATCATCAGCAAAAGCAGCAGCACAAACAAAAGCCGGGCGCTGCGTGTGTAGGAACGTTTGAGCTGTTTCATAAGGAGTCCTTTCCTGAGGCGTTTATTTTCAACAGAATGCTCTGTTTTCATGCGTGCCGGATTAGTATATCATAATTATGTAACCTTGGCAATTGACGAATTTGCATGAATCGTGGTATCATCTTTTGGAGAAAAGAGGTACATCTATGAAAGTTTACGAACCCGATTACGCATCCAGCTTCCGCTGTCTCGCGGGCGCGTGTCCGGACACGTGCTGCAAGGACTGGGAGATCATCATAGACAACGAGACACTGCGGAAATACCGTGCCCTTCCCGGCGCATTCGGAGACGAGGTGCGTGCGGCCTTGACGACAGACGAAGAGGGCGACACGATGTTCCGTCTTCAAGACGGGCACTGCCCGCTGGTAAGTGAAGACGGCCTTTGCAGAATTCAGCTGGCCTACGGCGAGGAGGCGCTTTGCAATACCTGCCGGGCTCACCCGCGCTTCTGGGAGGAATACGGCGCGGTGAAGGAGCTTACCCTCAGCATTTCCTGCCCCGCGGCGGCAAGGCTTCTTCTTGCGCACGAAGGCCCCGTCACGTTCACCGTCCGCGAAGACGGTGCCAGCATCTCCGGCTGCAACGACTTGGACCCCGAACTTTATTTCTCGCTTCGAAAGGCGCGCGAAACCGCCATTCAAATTGCGCAGAACCGCAGCCTTTCCATCTCTGACCGGCTGGCCCTCGAGCTGCTTTTTGCCGCGAGGCTTCAGACGCTGCTGGACGAGAAGGCGTATGGAAGGCTCGACAGACTTCTCGCGCGGTTTTCCTCAACGGCGCATTGCAAACGCGACCTTGCGCGGGCAAAGCGGCTTCGCGCGAAAAAAGCGGGCTTCTTCCCCTGCTGGCTGCTGCTGAATAACATGGAGCACCTGACGCAGGAGTTTCCGCGCCTGCTTGACAGCTTCCCTGCCCGTCAGCCGGCGCCGCCCTTGGACGAAGCGTTTTCCGATGCCTTCGAGCACCTGACGGTCTATTTTCTCTGGCGGTGGTTCCTGAAGGCCAGCGTCGACGGGAAGCTTCTTTCGCGCGTGGAAAGCTGCGTTTTCCACGTTCTTTGCATCGCCGCCCTCTTTTCCGCGCAGGAATCGCGCGATCTGGAGACGCTCACGCGCCTTTCCGGCCTCTACAGCAAGGAGGTCGAGCACTCGGAGGAAAATCTGCGGCTGCTTTCGCGGGTATTTGAGCGCGGGACGCTGAAGCTCTCGGCGCTACTGCGGCTGCTTCGGTAGGTTGCACAAAACCGGCAGGTTTTCGCAAAATCCTTTGTGCACCCTTACGGCTTGCGTTTTCTAAAAAATCTGATAAAATGTAGCATACTACGTAATATATGTAGTATGCTACATTTTTATGGAGGGATACCCCGTGCATGGAACAAACCATCTCGGTCACCGCGTCCGCATCCTCTCGCAGGCCATCCGGCAGGAGATCGACCGAAAGCTTCTGGACCTCGATCTGACCGGCCAGCAGTCGTTCATTCTGCGCTTTCTGGCCGAGCGGCAGGACGCCGTCGTCTACCCCAAGGACATCGAGCGCCGCTTCAATCTCACCCACCCCACCGTCTCGGGGCTTTTGCAGCGGTTGGAAGCCAAGGGCTTTCTCACCTGCACGCCAGACCCCGACGACCGGCGCTATAAGCGCGTGGCGCTGACAAAGCGCGGGCTGGAATGCCAGGAGGAAATTTACCGCCACATTCTGTCGATGGAGCAGGCCATGACCGCCGGTATGAGCGCGGAGGACGTGGAAACGCTCATCCGCCTGCTTGACCGCGCGGCCGAAAATCTCAACGTTTCTCTAACTTACACACCCTGCAAGGAGGACTGCAAACCATGATCAAAAAGCTTGCCGGATGCATCCGGCAATACAAGCGCGACACGATCCTCACGCCTGTTTTCATGCTGGGCGAGGTCTCGTGCGAATGCGCCATTCCGCTTCTCACCGCCGGGCTCATCAACTCCATTCAGAACGGCTGCGCAATGAACGTGATTCTGAGCTTCGGCCTCAAGCTGTTTCTCGTCGCGATGCTGTCTCTGGCGTGCGGCGCGGCCTCGGGCTGGTTCTGCGCGTCGGCGGCGTCCGGCTTTGCCCAGAATCTGCGGCACGACCTTTACTATAAGGTACAGGACTTCTCGTTCGCGAACATCGACCGCTTTTCGACCTCTTCTCTCGTCACGCGACTGACCACCGACGTCTCGAACATCCAGCAGGCGTTCATGATGATGATCCGTATGGCCATCCGCGCCCCCATGATGCTGATCTTCGCGACCGTGATGTCCATCCGCGTCGGCAAGCAGCTGGCCTTCATCTTCGCGGGCATCATCCCGGTTCTCGGTCTGGCGCTTTACTGGATGGCCTCGACGGCAATGCCGCTTTTCAAGGCCGTGTTCAAAAAGTACGACCGGCTCAATAATTCCGTGCAGGAAAACGTGCAGGCCATGCGCGTGGTCAAGAGCTTCGTGCGCGAGGACTATGAGACCGAAAAGTTCACCGCCGAGTCTGACGACGTCAGAGCCGATTTCCTGAAAGCGGAAAAGCTTCTCGCGCTCAACAATCCCCTCATGCTCTTCTGCATTTCCGTCTGCCGCATCCTCATCAGCTTCTTTGCCGCCAAGCTCATCATCCAGTCCGGCGGCACGTATCTGAATGTCGGCTCGCTCACGAGCATGATCACCTATTCGATGCAGATCTTGATGGGCCTTATGATGCTCTCGATGGTCTTCGTCATGATCACGATGGCCTCCGCCTCCGCCAAGCGTATCTGCGAGGTGCTGGACGAGGAGAGTGACCTCCATAACCCCGAAAACCCCGTCATGACCGTTCCCAACGGCGACGTGGACTTTGACAAGGTCAGCTTCAAGTATTCGCAGCGGGCAGACCGGATGGCGCTGGAAAACATCGATCTGCACATCAAATCCGGCCAGACCGTCGGCATCATCGGCGGCACGGGCTCTTCCAAAACGAGCCTCATTCAGCTCATTTCCCGGCTCTATGACGCAACCGAAGGCACGGTGCGCGTCGGCGGCATCAATGTGAAAAACTACGATCTGGAGTCCCTTCGCAATCAGGTCGCCGTCGTTTTGCAGAAAAACGTGCTGTTTTCCGGCACGATCAAGGAAAACCTCCGCTGGGGCGACGAAAACGCGACGGACGAGGATATTATCCGCGTCTGTAGGCTCGCGCAGGCCGACGAGTTCATCCAGACCTTCCCCGACAAGTACGACACCTACATCGAGCAGGGCGGCACGAACGTCTCCGGCGGCCAGAAGCAGCGGCTTTGCATCGCCAGAGCCCTTCTCAAAAAGCCGAAGGTGCTGATCCTCGACGACTCGACCTCCGCGGTCGACACCCGGACGGACGCGCTCATCCGGCAGGCGATGCGCGACGAAATCCCCGACACGACGAAGTTCATCATCGCCCAGCGCATTTCCTCCGTGCAGGACGCGGACGTGATCCTCGTGCTCGACGGCGGCCGCATTTCCGCGATGGGCACGCACGAGGAGCTTCTCAAAACCAGCACGATCTACAAGGAAGTTTACGATTCTCAGAACAAAGCAGGAGGTGAGAACAATGGCTAACGGTCCGCATGGAAAAGCGCCCATCGGCGCAGGCCGCGGCAAAATGGACTTCAAGGTCCTGGGCCGTCTCATGAAGCAGGTGTTCTCGGACTACCCCGTGCACCTGACGGTCGTTCTCATCTGCATCGTCCTGAGCGCCATCATCGGCGTCGCCCCGGCGGCGTATATCGAGACGATCACGAGCTATATTGAAGAAGGTTTGGTGTCCGGCTGGGACGCGGTGCTTCCGCGTATTTTGAAGGCGCTCGTCACGATGACCGCTTTATATGTCGCGGCGCTGGTTCTCACGACGATCTACACCCAGCTCATGGCGCATGTCACGCAGGGCTTTTTGCACAAGACGCGCGTTCGCATGTTCTCGACGATGCAGCACCTGCCGATCTCGTATTTTGACCGCACCTCGCGCGGCGATATCATGTCCCGCTTCACGAACGACACCGACTCTCTTCGTCAGGTCGTCTCGCAGAGCATCCCGAACCTGCTTTCCTCGGGTCTGACGGTCATCGGCGTTATTTGCATGATGCTCTATTTCAGTATGCCGCTGATGCTCATCGTCATTCTGGGCATCATCTGCATGACGCTGGCCACGAAAAACATCGGCGGGCAGTCGGCCAAATACTTTGTCCGCCAACAGAAATCACTCGGCAAGGTCGAGGGCTTTGTCGAGGAAATGATGAACGGGCAGAAGGTCGTCAAGGTCTTCTGCCACGAGGAAGCGGCCGAAAAGGACTTTGACAGGCTCAACGATCAGCTGTTTTTGGATGCCAGAGAGGCAAACCGCTTTGCGAACGTCTTCATGCCGATCATGAACAACATCGGAAATCTTCTGTACGTGCTCACTGCGTTTGCCGGCGGCCTTCTCATCACGCTGAACGGCAAAATTCCAAACCTTTCGATCCAGAATCTTGTGACGCTCGGAACGCTGGCCGCTCCCCTTTCCATTTCCGTCGTCGCGTCGTATCTCGGCATGTGCAAGCAGTTTACGGCGAACGTGTCGCAGGTCTCGCAGCAGATGAACGCCGTTGCAATGGCCGTTGCGGGCGCAGGACGCATCTTTGAGCTGCTCGACCAGCAGCCCGAGAGCGACGAAGGCACCGTCACGCTCACACGCTGCCGCGAAGAAAACGGCACGATCGTCCCCTGCGCCGAGCGCACGGGCAAATGGGCCTGGCAGCATCAGAAAGAAGACGGCACGATGGAGTACCGGCTGCTTTCCGGTGACGTGCGGTTCTTTGACGTGGACTTCGGCTATGTGCCGGAGAAGACCGTCCTGCACAACGTCTCGCTCTACGCAAAGCCCGGCCAGAAGCTGGCCTTTGTCGGCGCGACAGGCGCAGGCAAGACTACGATCACAAACCTCATCAACCGCTTTTATGACATCGCCGACGGCAAGATCCGCTACGACGGCATCAACATCAACCACATCAAAAAGGCGGACCTCCGGCACTCGCTCGGCATCGTTTTGCAGGACGTGAACCTCTTCACCGGCACTGTCATGGAAAACATCCGCTACGGCAAGCTTGATGCGACGGACGAAGAGTGCATCGCGGCAGCGAAGCTTTCCAACGCGCACGACTTCATCACCCGCCTTCCCGAGGGCTACAACACCATGCTGACCGCGAATGGCGCGAACCTCTCGCAGGGCCAGCGGCAGCTTCTGTCCATCGCCAGAGCGGCGGTAGCCGACCCTCCGGTCATGATTTTGGACGAAGCGACGTCCTCCATCGATACCAGAACCGAAGCGCTCGTCCAGCGCGGCATGGACGCACTCATGAAGGGCCGCACGGTCTTCGTCATCGCGCACCGGCTCTCGACCGTCCAGAACTCCGACGCCATCATGGTGCTCGACCACGGCAATATCATCGAGCGCGGCACCCACGACGATCTGATCGCCAAAAAGGGCACCTACTACCAGCTCTACACCGGCGCATTTGAACTCGAATAAGAAACAGCCCGGAAGCTTAGCTTCCGGGCTTGCTATTTATCAGAACTTCCTGTAAAGTACAGATAAGGCCCGGCGAAATGTCTGCGCGGTGGTGATCGGATGGAACTTGTGATTGCTGTGATTCTCGGCATGATCCTGCTCATGAAGGTGGGTACAGATAAAGCCGCAGTAAAACATACGCGCGATGCATATGACGAAACGCAGCAAAAAATAGCCGCGTGGAAGCGCACGGTGACAGACCGCAATCTGGAGCAGCAGCTCAAAAGCTATATGCAGAACCCGGAGAATAAAGAACGTGTTTTGCAGGAAATCACGCCTGTATATGCGCAAATCCTTGCCGGAAAGCAGCTCGTCGAGCTTTTTCCCAAAGAGCGTTGGTGCAAAGCGAAACCGGGCTGGTCTCCGGAATACCACGAGAAGGTCCAGTGCGAATTGTGCATGCGGAATGAAGAAAACGCGCTTCGTATTCTGATGGCAAAGCGCGGGAAAATTTTAGACTATGACGCGGACAAAAGCGCGGCATATTGTCCCGGCGTAATAACGAGCGGCATTTCCGCAGACACGCCTCTGACGGCATATGTTCTCATCTGGTGCGCCGGAGAGCTGGAAAAACACGGCGTGCAAAACAGATTTGTCGTTCCGTCCATCGGAACATATGGTGCAGGCAATATCCATTGGGAGCTGTAAAAGGCAGCCCGCTGTATGCTGCGGACTGCCCGGAATGCGCACGACCATGAATACCAACACAAGAACCGTGCGCAGCGGCCGTCTCTGACACCACACAAAAACGGCCATATTTAGGGTGTATCTGAAAACTCCCAACGCACCCGGACAGCGGGTCTTTTCACGCTGCGCCGCGCCATTTTTCCTTGAA
>CAKUJL010000073.1 GCA_934661715.1 uncultured Oscillospiraceae bacterium
CCAGAAAGCCCGCCAGTCCCGCCGCGCCGAAGCACGCAAAAAATTGCCACAGCTCCTGTCCGGAGACAAACCCCGCGCCCAGAAACACGCCCACAAAGGTAAAGCAAAGCTGTACCCACGAAATCTTTTTCATCGTCCGCCGCTCTTTTCCGCAAAAATGTCCACAATGGCCCGCTCAGTTCCCTGCATGCCGGGGCTGGAAATATAGCCCATGTAGCGCATGGTCTGCTCCGGCGTTCTTCCCGCGATGCCGTGCTGTCCGGCGGGCGAAACGTCCGAAAGCGCCAGCTCACAGGCCCGGAACGCCGCGTCCGTCGCCGAGACGGCCTTGAGCGCGCAGCCGTGATTGCCGCCGTCGCAGATCATGCCCGTGATGGAAAGGGCCATATTGCGAAGCGTCATGGTGATCTGCGAAAGACTCCCGCCGCGCAGCATGCAAAGCCCGCACGCCATGCCCGTTCCCGCCGCGACGCCGCAGCCGCACATCGCGGAAAGCCTTCCCGAATACTCTTTTATATACTGCGTCACGAGCATACTCAAAGCCGACGCCCGCAAAAGCGCCTCCTCGGTGTACCCCTCCGTCTTCGCCGCGGCATACAGCGGCATCACCGCGATGATCCCGTGCGAGCCCGAGCCCGTGATGCTCATCGCCGGAGCGCCCGCGCCAAGGACCCGCGCCTCGATCGCGCCCGCGCAGAGAAGCTGCGCCGTAGAGAGCGTATCGGAGGACAAAAGCTTCCTGCCGTTCTTCTCAAAAAGATAGTGCGCCACGACCGTCCGCCCGTCGCGAAGCCCCTCCTCCAGCAGCGCCAGATTCATGGAAAACGCCTCGCGGAGGAAAGAAATTTCTTCGATCGGGACGGTTTTTGCGTAGGAAACGAGCGCCTCAAACGAAAACCCGTGAATTTCCGGCGCGGCCGCTTCTTCGGTCTGCACCTTCTGCGTCTGCTCCAGAAGCTCCTCGCCGTTTCGCACGATCGACACAATGTTCGTGTGCGTGTGCCGGATGGTGACGCTGCAAACGTCAAGCTCCGTTTTCACATCCGCGCGGATATAAATTTCCGAGTCGATGCCCGTCATCTCCGCCGTCACCGCGCCCGCGTCCAGAAGCGCCTTTGCCGCCAATACAGCTGCCTCGTCGATATCCTCCAGCGCCTCAAGCCCCTTCTCCGCCTTTCCCGCGACCGCGCCCAGCGCCGCCGCCCACAGAAAGCCGACCTCCCGCGTGCCCGGAATGCCGCAGGTGAACGCGTTTTTATACATCCCGGAGTTGAGCGCAAGATGAATTTCCCGCACGTCTCCTCTTGTCCGCTCCTTCGCCGCCGCCACCGCCAGCGCAATGGCCCCCGGCTCTGTCACCCCCAGAGACGGCTTGCAGTCGTCCCTTATCAGCCTCGTCAGTTCGTTCATACCCGCTTCCTCCTTCGCCGCGTTCTTTCCGTCGTTTATTGTAGCAAAAAGCGGCGATGCGTACAAGTCCGGATGTGGAAATCTCCCGTCCGCATGCGGCCCTTCTTCCCCGCATAGATATTCTCCAGGCCCGCCGCGCACCTCGTCAAAAAGTGTTAAGAAACCTGTGCAAAAATTGACGCTGCCCGCGCGAAACTGCTATGATACGAAGAAAACCCAAAACACCATTTTCCGGCAAAGCCCGGTGCATTTCCCGGTTTTCCGGCATTTCAAGAGGCAAAACAGCGTATGAACGTAGATTTCACCCCGGAAATGAAGCGCGAATACACCATTCTCGCGCCCGACATTTTCCCCACCCACATGGAGCTTTTGCAGGAGGTCTTCGCCCTGCACGGCTATAAAGTGGAAGTCCTCCATGACGAAGGCCCGGACGTGATCGCGGCGGGTCTTAAATACCTGCACAACGACATGTGCTATCCCGCCACCTGCGCCGTCGGCCAGCAGCTCTACGCCCTCACAAGCGGCAAATACGATCCCCACAAGGTCGCCCTCATCCAGTTCCAGACAGGCGGCGGCTGCCGCGCGTCCAACTACATTTTCCTTCTGCGAAAAGCCCTTTCCAACATGGGGCTCGACTATGTGCCGGTCATCTCCCTGAGCTTCGGCGGGTACGAACACTACTCCGGCTTCAAGATTACGCCTCTCATGCTCTTCGCGGGCCTGCGCAGCCTCATTTACGGCGATATGCTGATGCTGCTCAAAAACCAGTGCCTGCCCTACGAAAAAAATCCCGGCGATACGATGGCCGTCGTCCACAAATGGATCGCCGCGCTCACCGAGCAGTTCCGCCGCAAAAAGGGCCTGACGCCAAAGGCGATGCAGAAAAACCTTCGCGCGATGGCAAAGGACTTCCACGAGATCGAGCGCGTGCCCAAGACCTGCACCAAAGTCGGCATCGTCGGCGAAATCTACGTCAAATACTCCGCCTTCGGCAACAACGGGTTAGAGGCGTTCCTGCTGTCCCAGAACTGCGAGTACATGGTCCCCGGCGTTCTGGGCTTTTTCCAGTACTGCTTCGCGAACATCGAAATGGACCACAAATACTACGGCGGCAGCAGGGTAAAGCTTCTCATTGGCCGCAAGGCAGAGCAAATCGCGGGCTCGTGGGAGGACTGGCTCATTGAAGCGTTAAAGCCCTACCCCGAGTTCGTCCCGCCCGTGAGCTTCGAGAAAATCAAATATCTTGCTGACCAGGTGATCGACCGCGGCGTCAAGATGGGAGAGGGCTGGCTTCTTCCCGGCGAGGCGGCGGAGCTGATTGAAAAAGGCTACACGAACATCATCTGCGCCCAGCCGTTCGGGTGTTTACCGAATCACATCGTCGGCAAGGGCACCATCCGGCGTCTTCGTGCGCTCTATCCCAAGGCGAACATCTTCCCCGTCGACTATGACTCCGGCGCGTCGAAGGTCAATCAGGAAAACCGCATCAAGCTGATGCTGGCGATGGCAAAGGAGGACTCCCATGAAACAGCTCGGGCTTGACATCGGCTCCACCACATTAAAATATGTCCTGCTGGACGAGGAAAACCGGCTTTTGTCGCACAGCTACCAGCGCCACGGCGCAAAAATCGGCGAAAAGCTGGGGGAAATCCTCGGCCGGTTCGAAACCGACTATCCCGGCGAAGATCTGCTGCTCACCGTCTCGGGCTCGGCAGGTCTCGGCCTGTCAGAAAATCTCGCGCTTCCGTTTGTACAGGAGGTCTTCGCCGAAAAGCTGGCCGCTGAACGCTTCTGTCCGGGAACGGACGTGGTCATCGAGCTGGGCGGCGAGGACGCAAAAATTCTGTTTTTAACCGGCGGCTTTGAAATGCGCATGAACGGCACCTGCGCGGGAGGAACCGGCGCGTTCATCGACCAGATGGCGTCATTGATGCAGATTACGCCGCTGGAGCTAAACGACCTTGCCGCGAAAGCAGAAGCCGTCCCGCCCATCGCCTCTCGCTGCGGCGTGTTCGCCAAATCCGACATTCAGCCGCTTCTCAATCAGGGCGCACGGCGCGAGGACGTGGCCGCGGGCATTTTGCACGCGGTGGTCAACCAGACCGTCGCGGGTCTTGCGCAGGGCCGGGAGATCAAAGGAAAGCTTCTCTATCTGGGCGGCCCTCTGACATTCCTTCCCGAGCTTCGAAAAAGCTTCGACGAAGGCTTGCAGACGACCGGCCTCTGCCCGGAAAACTCCCTCTATTTTGTCGCCCTCGGCTGCACGCTTGCAAACGTCGGGCAGGTTGTTTCTCCGCGCGAGCTTCGGGAAAAGCTGGCCCTCCGCGCAAAAACCGCGGCCTACCGCCACCAGCCGCCGCTTTTTGCCTCCAAAGCGGACTACGAGGCGTTTTCCGCACGCCATCAAAGAAATTCCGAGGGCATCGAGACCCTTTCCAGACCCAACGGCCCCATGTACCTCGGCATCGACGCGGGCTCCACGACCGTCAAGGCCGTCCTCTGCGACAAAGCGGGCAACCTCTTTTACCCGACCTACCAGCCGAACCGCGGCGATCCCGTGCGCATCATCCGGGAATACCTTCTTGCTCTCTATGAAGCCTTCCCCGATATCGACATCGCGGGCAGCGCCGTCACCGGCTACGGTGAAAAGCTGATGCAGACCGCCCTCGGTGTCGACCACGGCATCGTCGAAACGCTGGCGCACTACACCGCGGCCAGAAAATTCCGCCCGGATGTGGACTTCATCATCGACATCGGCGGGCAGGACATCAAGTGCTTCCAGATCAAAAACGGCCTCATCGACAGCCTGTACTTAAATGAAGCGTGCTCGTCGGGCTGCGGCTCGTTTTTGCAGACCTTTGCAGACACGCTGGGGCTAACGAGCGCGGAATTTGCAAAGCTCGGCCTGTTCGCGGACGCCCCCGCGGATCTGGGAAGCCGCTGCACGGTTTTCATGAACAGCTCGGTCAAGCAGGCGCAGAAGGACGGCGCGAGCATCGAAAACATCGCGGCAAGTCTTTCCGTCAGCGTCGTCAAGAACGCCCTTTACAAGGTCATCCGCTGCGCCGACGCGCAGAAATTGGGAAAACACATCGTCGTGCAGGGCGGTACGTTCTACAATGACTGCGTCCTCCGGGCGTTCGAGATGGAAACCGGCCGCGAGGTCATCCGCCCGAAATTTGCCGGGCTCATGGGCGCTTACGGCGCGGCGCTCTACGCGGCCAGCCACGAAGGCCGCGGCGTTTTATCCAGAGAAGCGCTCGAGCATTTCGAGCACAAGGTCAAGCGCACCGTCTGTCAGGGCTGCCAGAACCACTGCAATCTGACGGTGAACCTCTTCTCCGGCGGCAGACGCTTTCTGGCCGGAAACCGCTGCTCCAGACCCGTGCGCACCGAAGCCGCCAAAGCGCCCAAAAACCTCTACGCGGACAAGCTTTCGCTTCTGGAAAAATACCGCCGCGACGAGCCGGACGCAGGAAAAATGACCATCGGCATCCCGATGGGGCTGAATTTCTACGATCTTCTTCCCTTCTGGTACGCGTTTTTCCACGAACTCGGCTTCCGCGTGCTGGTCTCCCCAAACTCCACGCGCGAGCTCTACGCCCTCGGCCAGCACACGATCCCCTCCGACACCGCCTGTTACCCCGCAAAGCTCCTGCACGGGCACATGGAGTGGCTTCTGGCGCAGAACCCGGACGCGATTTTTTACCCCGACATGAGCTACAACGTCGAAGAACACCTCGGAGACGACCACTTCAACTGCCCCGTCGTTGCCTATTACCCGCAGG
This sequence comes from uncultured Oscillospiraceae bacterium, assembly GCA_934661715.1. Classification (GTDB taxonomy): domain Bacteria; phylum Bacillota; class Clostridia; order Oscillospirales; family Oscillospiraceae; genus CAG-170. The sequence continues at coordinate 5,199 of CAKUJL010000073.1, forward strand.
TGCTGAAGCTCAACGTGCCGGGACTACAGCACACGCGCTTCATTTCGGACTTTGTCGGGCTCCACGACAGAAAGCAGTTTCAAACGCGCATCCGGGAAATTCTCGCGCAGTATTTTGCGCCGTTTTCCAAAAAGCAGATTGCCCAGGCCACCGGTGCTGCTTACGCGGAGTATGCAGCGTACCACCGTGCCGTACAGCAAAAGGCGCAGGACTATCTCGCCGAGGCAAAGCGGGAAAACCAGCCCGTCGTCGTCCTCTGCGGAAGGCCGTACCACGTAGACCCCGAGGTCAGCCACGGCATTGATAAGCTCCTGTGCGACCTCGGCGCGGCCGTCATCACCGAAGACAGCCTCAGCCCGTATATCTCCAAATTCCCCGTGACCGTCCGCAACCAGTGGACCTATCACGCGCGGATGTACGCAGCTGCAAAGTACGTTGCGCAGAGCCCGGACGATCTGCATGTGGTGCAGCTGGTATCCTTCGGCTGCGGCGTCGACGCCGTCACAACCGACGAGGTGCGCGAAATTCTGGAGTCCGCCGGAAAGGATTACACCCAGCTCAAGATCGACGAGATCACCAACATGGGCGCCGCCTCCATCCGCCTCAGGAGTCTTTTTGCCATGCTGGACGAAAAACGAAAGCCCCAATAAGCCAGACACCCCCGAAGCATGCAAGCTTCGGAGGTGTTTTTTTCTGCACCGCGGCGGCAAACCCATGCATTCTTCCCGCTCTTTCCATAGAATCCATCTATGGTTTCAATTTCCTGTTTCCCAAATTGTGCATTTTTACAGCACAGCGCCGTCGAGCACGAACTCGCGGAAGCTTCTGGCGGCGGGCGAAAGATAGGCCCTCGCGTCGTGGATCAGGTAAAATTCCCGCTCCCACGACGGCCTTGCGATCTGCAAAATCTGCACGTCCAGCCGCAGAAGAAGATCCATATACGGCACGACCGCGATACCGAACCCGTGCGCGACCAGACCCGCGACGACCTGATCCTCCTGCGTCTCGACGGCGATCTCGGGGCTGGCCCCGATCTTCGCAAAAAGCCCGTCCACAACGTCCCGCATACCGGAGCCCTTCGAAAAACAGACCTGCGGATACGCAAGCGTGTCGGCAAGGTCAATGACGTGCTGCGCGGCCAGCGGATGCTTTTTGGGAACGATCAGAACCAGATCCTGCTGTGAGACGGCGATGGACGTAAAGTTCAGCTCCGCCGGGGGTCTGGAAGCGAACACCATGTCGTATTTCCGGGCCTTGAGCCCCTCCAGCAGCTCTCCCGTGACGCCGGTGGAGAAGGAAAAGCGGATGTTTTTCTCCGGATTTGCCTTCAAAAAGCGCTCGGCCAGCTTCGGCACGAACTCGACCCCCAGCGTCCGCAGAAGCCCCAGCCGGATGAGCCCCTCGCCGCGCCCGACCCGCCGCAGCTCCTCCACGCCCTCGTCGAGCGTCAAAAGCGTCTGCCGCGCACAGGAAAGAAACTGCTGGCCAAACGGCGTCAGCACCACGCCGCGCCCCATTTTTTCAAACAGCGGCACGCCGAGCTCCGCCTCCAGCTGCGCCATCGCGTGGCTCAGACTCGGCTGCGTGATGCAGAGCTTTTCCGCCGCGCGGGTATAGTGCTGGGTTCCCGCCAGCTCGACAAAATAGCGAAGATGCAGCAAATTCACAAAAAATCCCCCTTGTTTCGTCCGTTCCTTCCTGCTAAGTATACAGGAAATTATGCGAATAATCTATCGATAAATCTATATTTATTGATTGGAAATTTTGGAACATCCGCGGTAGAGTGGAACCAGAAAGAAACACAAGCCGCACGGCAAAGGAGGTATCTCTCTTGCAGATCACCGGAACGACCACGCTTCTGGGCCTCATCGGCTCGCCGGTCGAACACTCCAAATCCCCGCAGATGTACAACCACTGCTTTCAGAAATTCGGCCTCGATTACGCGTATCTGGCCTTCGACGTGACGCCGGACGAGATCTCGTCTGCCGTCAAAGCCATCCGCACGCTTCATCTTCGCGGCGCGAACATCACCATGCCGTGCAAGGCCGCGGTCATCCCCTTCCTCGACAACATCACGCCCGCCGCGAAGGCCATCGGCGCGGTCAACACCGTGGTCAATGACGGCGGCGTTCTCACCGGCCACAACACCGACGGCCTCGGCTGCACGCAGAACCTGCGCAGGCACGGCGTGGAGGTCATCAGCGACGAAATTTTATCCCGCGGGGTCGACGCCGCGGCAAAGGCCAATTATGACGCGACGGCGAAGGTTCTTCGGGAAGCCTGGCCGGA
>CAKUJL010000074.1 GCA_934661715.1 uncultured Oscillospiraceae bacterium
ACAGCACGAGCGTGAGCGCAAGCAGCTTCTTAATCGTTTTCATTTTCCAAATTCTCCTTTTCATTTAGATTTTGGATATTTTAGATTTTTTGATTTGGAATTGCGAATGTATAAGAAGTGGAGGAGGGCTAGAGCCCTCTGCGGCGCAGGATGGTGATGACCTTTCCCTCCACCTGCGTCATGGGGATCGGCCCGCGGTCGCGGCTGTCTTCGGAGATGGTGCGGTAGTCGCCAAGGACGAACAAACAGCCCGAGGGAACCGTAAGCGGGTATGTGACCGCGTCTTTCGGGTACGTGGGATACAGGATCTCGCCGCTTTGCTGCGTGCCGTTGACATAGAGGCTGCCCGCCTCGTCGATCGACACGACGTCTCCTTCGCGTGCGGCGATACGCCCGACGCACTGTTTGCCTGCGTAATCGTAGACAATGACGTCGTTTTTCGCGTATTCGCTTTGCAGCCGGAAGGCGATCATGAGGTCGCCGTCCTTGACCGCGGGGAACATGCCGCTGCCCGTGGCCTGCGCGAAGAGGAACACTTTGGTTACGATCAGGTATCCAGCCACCGCCAGCAGAACCACCCGCGCCAAAAGGGAAAGGTAACCTTTTCTTGTCGCCAAGTCGTTCCGCCGTCTGCGGATCACCTGTGCCGGGGTCAGATTTTTCTTGTCCGCCATCACTCTCCCTCGCTTTGGTTTTTTGCGATCAGATTATTGTACGCCTGCGCGAGCTTGCGGTACTCGTCCTGATACTTGCTCAAGGACTGCTGGTACTGCTGAGCCTTCGCATTCGTATTTTGTACATAAGCCGCCATCAGCGCGTTATAACGGGCCCGTTCCGCTACCAATGCCGCTTCATACAATCGGTTGAGGCTTTCGAGCTTCTTCCAGAGATCGTCCTCGTCCACGCCGCCGATGATGGCCTTGCGGAATCTGACCGTCTGGAACCACTGCAAAAGCTCCTTTTGCTCTTCACTCAGAGCCGGGGTCTCCTCGCGGGGCGAAGCGTCCTTCTTCTCGCGGGGGTTATTCGATCTATGGCCCGGATGTTTCCGTTCAGCCATCAATCAACATCACGTCTGCGCTTATGCGCAAGGGTCACAACTGCGCCCAAGGTAACAAAGCAAAGCGCAAGCAGGTAGGGCCAGGAGTCTAAGGAAAGGCCCGTGTCGGGTACTGGGTCTTTGTCATTGATAAAGAGAATCTTGTTCTCTCCATCGGAACTTTCAATCGTGTGGGTGTACGACCTGCTGTTTGCCGAAGTTCTCCGTGTCGCATCATAGCCAGCAGCATCCACGCCCAGCTGATAGTAAAGCGTGTAGCCTTCGTAGGTTTCCTCGGTAAACGTGATCTTGCCGCCAACCGGCAGATTGGAAATCGTCACCGACGCAAAGCCATCGCCCTTCAGTGTGAACTTCTGTTCCTGTTCTGTTGCATTATCAGGATACAGGCCAGTGGTAATCTCGTTATTGTCTTTGTCGTAAACCTCGTAACTAAAGGTAAATTCCTTGTCCGTGCTTCCCAGCTTGCCAGTAGCAAGCTTCGAAATCGTTACACTGGTAGTCGCAGGTACATATTTGGCTTTGAAATAAACCGTACCATCAGCCAACTCATCTTCAGACGGAGCGTAGCCATTGTTCCATTTATCATCCGTAACTTTATTTTCGTCTTCGTCATACCAACCGTCGAACACGTAAGTAATGCCATTATTGGTTATTGTTTCTGGATATGTACCCGATGTACCCGTAGGTGCCTTATCGGTTTTTGCTATTGTTGTTGTAGCCTCTTTTTTATAGTTCTTAGCATCAACCTGTTCGACCGTTCCGTCAGGCATGGTAACAAGAAAGACAGCTGCAAAAACCTTTGTTGTCTTGACACTGATTGTGCAGTCAATGTGTTTATCCGGTACGGTAGAGTTATTTTTTGAAATTTTATAGGGGGTTAAATAGATAGCCTCAATCTCATCTTCTGAATCAAGCGTTACCCCAAGATCACTCTCAAGTTTTGCTTTATAAGCAGTAAAAATTGCCGTGAAATGCGTTGAGAATTTTTCTTTCGGCAATTCCCAAGTGCCATCCTTATTATCTACCATGCCATCAGGCATCGTCAAAACATAAGCTATCGGAGAGAAGATATTCTTATCATCCTTCCATGTAGCACCTGTCGTATTTACAGTGCCATTGCCAACACAAGTGCCCCACTCGCTAGTATCGTTACTGTCACGCTTGCTGGTTGGTGTCTTCAGGTAATACACCTGAGCCTGTTCTTGCGTAACTTTCAACTTAATTGTAATAGTTTCCGTTTTTGAATAACTGCCACCAGGATAAGTAGGGAATCCTCCGCCACTATAATCAAGATAAGTATACTGAACAGTCAGGATATAATCATTGACTGGAACGTTCTCCCCAATCGTAAAAGAAAGACCGCGCTCTACGGAATCATAGTCATCCGTATACGGTGCCACCGAAAATCCAGTTACATGGGGGGTGCACTTGGTAATTGTAGCGCTATTGATAGTGGAACTAACATCAACTGCAATTTTCAGAGTAGAGTTTTGCGGTGTGCTATAGCTTTCGTCGTCCAGCGTATCAATACCATAGGCACCAAACTCTGCCATCTTGTCTTCGAGCGCGGCGTTCTGCTCTTCGGTGAACTGCTCAAGGAGTGCATTCTCTTCCTCGGTCAGATTATTGAGAATCGCGTTGATTTCGTCAAGCGTTGCGCACGCCATCAGGCGGTTATAGAGTTCGTCCACGGGCTGCACTTCGCCTTCCGTGGGCTGCACCTCGGCGGGGACGATGGGCTCGATCGGGGTGACCGGGTCGGTCGGCGTGGTGGGATCGCTGGGGGTGGTGGTGTTGCCGGTGTTCTCGCCGTTATTCTCGGTATTCTGGTTCTCGCCGTTCTGGTTCTCGTTATTTTCCGTGCTGCCCTGTTCGCCGTTGTTCTCCTCACCGCCGTCGGTGGGGGTGTTGGTTTCGGGCTGCTTCGGTTCTTCGCTCGTGCCGGGCGCTGCGGGCTGCTCGGGCGCGACCGGCTGCTGCTCGGTCGAAGCGGCCACAGCGGTCTCAAAATGGGCGTAGAGATGCACCGCCTCGTCCGCATGGGTCGAGACTGACGTTCCAAATGTAAACGGCTTGTTCAGGTCATTATCGACGAACCAGCCCTTGAAGACTTCTCCTTCCGGAGCATTCGGGTCAGTCGGCTTCGTCAGCGCTTCGCCGGAAGCAACCTTGACTTCCTGCACCGTCTCGCCGACGTGGAAGATATATGTAACGCTGCCCGTAGCCGCCGGTTCGTTCTGTTCAGCGACTCCCTGCTCGTCCACAACGGCTGCATATGCCGGTACGAGCACGCTGCACAGCATAATCAGCGCCAGAGCCAGCGCCAAAAAACGGCCTCCGGCTCCCTTCTGCCCGAAGCTCTGCTTCATAGAAAAACCTCCTGTTGCTCTATACGCCTTTGCGCCGAAATCCGCGCAAATAGAACACAAATGTATCTTACCGTGGAAACGTTTCCGCTCCCGGTGAGAAAGCAAAGGGCCGCGAAAACCACAGCGCTCTGCCATAATTCGAACCCGGATCGTCCGGCATACATCCTATGGTACATATGCCACACTCGATGCCTGTGCCCATATGATAGCACGTACCACCGGCAAATTCAACCCCTGCGCAAACATTTTTATGCTATATTTCCCAGCTCTGTCGTTTCGACCCAAAACGCAGGTTTAATTTGTGCGCTTTGCAGTAAACAATTTGCTAATATCGATAAAACTGTATCGTTTTCCTGTTTTTATGTCAATTCCAGCGGTTTTATGTAAAATAAGTTCATCGCCCCATGCATCACGCCCGCGGGCTTTTCGATTTCCGTAAAGCCGTATCGCGTGTAGAGCCGGACGGCGGCGGTGAGGTTGGAGTGCGTTTCGAGATAGATCTTGTCGTACCCGTGCTCCCGCGCGAACCGCTCCACGAGCTCCAGCAACCGGTGGCCGAGCCCGAGCCCCTTCGCCTCGTCCGCGAGATAGAACTTCTGCACCTCCGCGCAGTTGGGTATCCCCGGAAACTCGGCCAGTCCCCCGCCGCCAAGCAGCGTCCCGTCTTCGCCGTGCAGGGTGTAATAGACGCGCTGTTCGGGTTTTTCGTCGTAAAACGCGTGAAGGGAGGAAAGCGCCTCGTCAAAATACGCTGTCCCCGGAATGTCCAGCCCGTAGCTTTTGAGATTGTACCGCACCAGCGCCGCCATGCCCAGATCGTCCTCCGGCAGGATTTTCCGGATCGTGACCGGCCCGCGCTTTGTTTCAAAAATCTCCATGCTTCCCGCTCCTTTTCGCGTTTTCTACATTATAAATAATAAATAGGAAGTTCGCGTTTGTAAAGCGTTTGCCTCTTGCATTCCGCCGCCGTTTGTGGCAGAATAGCGGTTAGATAACACTAACTAAGGTGAGACACACGATGAAATATCCGATCCAGAAAAATACCGTGCAGGAGACGCTCGTCATCCCGCTCTACGGCCGGCAGCAGTGCTCGAAGCTCTACCCCGAATTATACGAGGACAAGGCCGCCGAGCAGCTCATCTCCAGCATCGACTACGATTTTTCCGCCCTCGCCGCAAAGTCGACGGGGCTCATGTACCGTTTCGGCTTTTTAGGGTGTATCTGAAAACTCCCAATGTGACCGGCAGCGAGGAGTTTTTGCGCTGAGCAAGACATTTTTCCGCAGGAATACTGACGTATTTCAAGGAAAAATGGCGCGGCGCAGCGTGAAAAGACCCGCTGTCCGGGTGCGTTGGGAGTTTTCAGATACACCCTAGAAACGGAATCATTTTTGCCGCAGAAAGGAGACCGTCATGGAAGGAAGACAAGCACGTATCGACAGCAGGACGCTGTGCATTTCGGCATCCGCGTTTCTCGTTCTGGCTCTTCTGGGCTATTCCGCCATCTTTTTCATTCTCAACCTGACGCGAAACCCATCTGTCATCGCCGGCAATTCCGCGTGGATCTCGCAGCGGTTTTTCTGGCTGAAGGTGCGGGAAGGATGGTGCATCGTGTGCATGACGGTGTACCTCATGAAAAATATATTCCTGCTTCTCCGGCTTGCAAAGCGAACGCTCGACGTTTCCTTCAAAAATCTGGCCCTGTATGTTCTCGCGCAGGCCGGTCTGGCGCTGCTCACGACCGTCCCGTTCAGCCTGCTGGACCGGCGGTTTTTCGCGGACTATCTGTTCCCGCTGTATGGTCTGGGCGCTGCGCTCGCGTTCCTTTTCCTTACCGCGGCGGCGATTTTGCTCTTCCGGCGCGTAAGGTCCCGGACTTAGAAACTACATTTTTCGGAGGCTTCTCATGAAAGTCGATCTCGGCGTGAATCCGTATCTTTTTCCCATGCCGGTGCTGCTTGTCGCGACGTATTCCGCCGACGGCTCTGTGAATGTCATGAACATGGCCTGGGGCCAGATCTGTGCGCGGAACATGGTGTCACTCAAGATCAACGAGCGGCACAAAACCTCGCAGAATCTCAAAGAGCGCGGCGCGTTTACCCTGAGCCTCGCGGACAAGGCGCATCTGGAGGCCGCCGACTTTTTCGGCATCGCCAGCGGCAATATAATGCCCGATAAATTTGCCCGCAGCGGCCTGACGGCGGTCAGAAGCGAGAAGGTCGACGCCCCCGTCATTCAGGAGCTCCCGCTCACCCTTGAGTGCCGCGTTGTAAAAGGCGAAATGACACCGTACGGTCACATGATCCTCGGCGAGATCCTTGGCGTGCTGGCAGAGGACACGGTTCTGGACGAAAACGGAACCGTCGACCCCGCAAAGCTCCGCGCCGTCGTCTACGGCCAGATGCAAAGCGGCTACTACGCCGTCGGCCAGAAAATCGGCCAGGCCTGGAGCCTTGGTGCAGACTTGGCAAAAAAATAAGAACAGGGAGCAAGGGCTTTCCTTGTTCCCTGTTTTTCGTTTTCAGAGATTTTTGAGGATCAACGAGATGCCCGACAAAATGAGCAGCACCGATGTGATCTTCCGGACGAGTTTTTCATCCATGCGGCTGCTGCACCTCATGCCCGCAAACAGGCCCAGAAGCGCAAACGGCAGAAGCGTCAGGACGAATTTCACCGTGTCAAACGTCAGAAGGCCCAGCACGCTGTAAAGAACGATGCGGAACGTGTTGTCCGCGATAAAAACGGCGCTGATGTTCGCCTTAAACGCATCGCCCCCTTCGGTCACGCGGCTGACATACGCCGCCAGCAGCGCGCCCACGCCAAACATTCCGCTCAGAACGCCCGCCGTCACGCCGATGAGAAGCAAAACCGGCTTTGACGAGCGGAGCTTTCTTTTGCTGTATTCCCGCGAGAGCATCTCCGCGCCCAGCAAAACCACCACGACGCCGAAGACCAGCTTGATGACCCGTGCGTCCACGTTTTTGAGCAGCAGCGCACCCGGCACGCTTCCCGCCAGCACCATCGCCGCCAGCGGCAGATACACCTTTGCATCTAACTTTTTCCGGTTCTTCCACGTCAGAATTATGTTCGTCGGATAGCCCAGAAGAAGATCGATCGGCGAAATGTTGGCGTTCGCGACACCGAAGCTCAGAATCGACGTGAACACCAGCGAGTTTGCAAAGCCGCACAGGCCCTTGATAAAATACGCGCTCGCCGCCGCAAGCATCCATAGCCAGAACATACGGCCCTACTCCTCCTTCGCGTCGCTGCCGCTGACATATTCTCTCGGCGTAAGCCCGGTCTGGGTTTTGAACGTGCGGTAGAAATAGTTGAGGTTATTATATCCGACCTTTGCCGCCGCTTCCTTGACCGCGACGCCTTTTGCCAGCAGCTGCTTGGCCTTTTCGATGCGTACGCCGTTATAGTACGACGTGAAGTTCGTGTTCAGGTGCTGCTTAAAAAGCCGCGCGACGTTGCTTTCACTCGTGGCCAGCGCCGAAGCGCAGTCGGAGAGCTTGAGCTCCTCGGCGTGGTGCAGGTCAATGAACTCCAAAAGCTGATTGACCATCGGGTTATCCGAGTACCGGTAGCCCAGCACGCGCTCCATCGTCTCGCAGAACTGCTCGTAGAGAATCGGCTTTAAGAGAAAATCCGCCGCGTGCAGGCGAAGCGCCTTCTGGATATACGAAAACGAGTCGTAAGCCGTCACGATGATGCACGTGAGCTCCCTTTTATACTCCCGCTGCAAAATCTCCATGACCTGCAAACCGTTATAGACCGGCATTTCAATATCCAGAAACACGATATCCGGCTGCAAGCGCAGCACCTCTCGCACCGTCTCATCGCCCCGCGTCGCCTCGCCGACGATCTCGAGCGGCAGATTGTGCTTTTCGATAAAATAGCGGATGATCTCGCTCGAGGCATGCTCAT
>CAKUJL010000075.1 GCA_934661715.1 uncultured Oscillospiraceae bacterium
GTGTATTTCAAGGGAAAATGGCGCCGATCCAGCGCGAAAAGGCCCGGCGTCCGGGCGTGCTGGCAGGTTTCAGATGCACCCTATCACCAAAAGGAGGCGAACCATTTGGCCGAACTCAAGCTGATCTCGCCGCTGCTTTCGAATATGGAAGTGGTCGAGTGTCTGAGTGTCCGCGGCGCAGCCGCAGTATATATCGTCAAGAGCACAAAAAGCGGACAGACCTATGTTCTCAAGCACATTTCGGTGCCGGAGTCGCAGAAGCAGGTCGACGCGCTGATGTTCACCGGAGCCGCCGCGACGCCGGAGGATGCGCAGAAATATTATGAGCAGGTCGTGTCCGATTATCAAACGGAGCTTTCTACGCTCGAAACGCTTTCGGCCAGCCCGAATCTGGACTGCTTCCGCAGCTATCAGATCGCGCCGAAGGAAGACGGCGTCGGCTACGACATGTATCTGCTGGCCGAGCACCGCAAGACGCTCGTCGATTATCTCGCGGACAACGCGATGACAAAGCTCTGCGCGGTGAATCTGGCGATGGACCTTTGCAGTGCGCTCATTGATCTGCGGCAGGCCGGTCTCATCCACCGCGACGTCAAGCCGTCCAACATCTACTTAAGCCCGCAGGGCCATTTCCTGCTCGGAGACCTCGGCATCGCGAAGATCGACGATCTCAAATACTGCACCATGCCCGAGAGTATGCTGAGCTCTTACTCCGCGCCCGAGCTTTTCAGTCTCATGGCCTCGATTGAGCCGACGACGGATATCTACTCCGTGGGCCTGATCCTGTACCGCATTTTCAACGGCAACCACGCGCCCTTTGAAGACGAAAACACTTCTGCAAAGGCCGCCGACAGAAGGCGTGTCACGGGCGAGGCCCTTCCGGTTCCGATGTACGCGGACTATGAGATCTCCGAGATCATTCTCAAGGCCTGCGCCTTCAAGCCCGAGGACCGCTACCAGACGCCGCAGGAGCTCAAGGACGCACTGGTCGAGTACATGAAGCGCAATCAGGTCGACGACACGCTCATCGTCCCGCCCATCGCCGGAGACCACGAGCCCGTGGATCTGACGCAGGAAGAAGAAATTGAGCCCGTGCAGTTCGCGGACACCGAGGCGATGCCCGAGGACTTCAAGGAAAACTTCTCGCCGGACACGCAGATGCTCAACTCCCTCATCGACACCGTCCATAAGGAAGCGAAAAAGGACCCCGAGGGCTACGGCATTTCGGGTTCACTCGAGCCTGACGACGAGGACGACGCACCCGACGGCGGCGAGAGCCCCAAAAAGCGCAGAAAGAAAAGCCGCTGGCTTCCCATCGCGATGTGCTGCCTTCTGCTGATCGCGGGCATCGGCGCGGCGGTCTACTTCTTCATCATCGCGCCCAGCAATATCCACGTGAACGATATCACCCTCGTCGATACCGGCACGGACTACATCACCGTGCAGGTCGATTCCGGCGAAAAGGACGGCTCGTTCGTGATGGTCTGCTCGGATACCTACGGAAACACGTTCCGCCAGAGCTATCAGGCGAACACCGACCTCACCTTCTCCGGTCTCGTTCCCGGCACGCAGTACACCGTGACCGTCGAGCCGCAGAACGGCGAAAAGCCGACCGGAAACTACTCCATCATGGCGACGACCCTTGCTCAGACGGAGATCTTGAGCTTCACGGCGACGCCCGTCGCGGTCACGCAGGCCGAGCTGAACCTCATCATCCTCGACGGACCCGACCCCGGCACATGGACGGTTTCCTACGCGGCAGAGGGCGTAGAGCCGCAGACGGCCACCTTCTCCGGCCACAGCACCGTCATCGCGGGTCTTCAGTCCGGCACGGAGTACACCTTCACGCTCCAGGAGCCTGAAAACACCAAGCTCATCGGCGCGACCACGGCCGTCTTCTCCACGGTGCCGACCGTCAATATCGTCCCGCCGCTTTCTGTCGCGATCTCGAGCTCTTCGGCAATTCTGTCGTGGAACATCGAAGGCGACGCGCCCGAGAGCTGGACGGTCACGATCACCGGCCCGAACGATTATTCCGACACGCAGGTCGTCTCGACGCCGTCTGTGACGTTTGAGGGCCTGACGCCGGGCGAAACGTATGAGATCATCATCTCCACGCCCACGATGCTCCAGAGCGTCTCGACCACCATCACGCCCAACATCACGAAGCTCTCGTCGTTCACGGCAAACGTCGACGGCGAAGACCTCGTGCTTGACTGGGCCTGCGAGGTCGACCCGGCAGAGCCCGGCTGGACGCTGGAGGCGAAAATCGCAGGCGTCGATACCGCCATCGCCCTTCCGGAGGCGGAGGACGCGCCGCTGCGTATCGCGCTTTCCGATCTCGTGCCTGACGCGGACTACACGTTCACCATCGCGCTCAAGAGCGGTGAGAAGTTAGAGGGCGACACGAAGCTCACCTACCACTCCCCGGCTGTGACGGACAAGTACACCGGCCATGGGCTCGGCAACACGTACCTCGGCTTCTTCCTGAAGCCCGCGAACGTCGAGACCGTGAACAGCACGAACATTTCGACCACGCGCAACAACTACTACACCGTAAGCGAGCAGATGGCCTTTGCGCTTCAGGCGCTCACCACGATTGACACGAAGGCGGAAGAGGATATCGCCGTGATGCTTGTCGTGCGCGACGCAGACGGAAAGCTCGTGACGTTCGAAGAGTCGCAGCGCCAGTGGAGCACGATGTGGGAAAAGAGCCTGTTCGTCGGTACGCTCGACAATATGCCGCAGAAGGCCGGAACCTACACGCTGGAAATTTACTTCAACCACAAGCTCGTCACCACGAAAGATTTCAACGTCAGAGAATCGTAACAAAAATCCCGGTACCAATGTTGTCTGGTACCGGGATTTCTATATGATTACGTTATTCTTCGGATATCTGCACAATTGCCTCTTATGCGTAGGGGGCGATGCCCACATCGCCCCATTGGGAAGCTGCAAATTCGCCGAAAAACCTATTTGATCGGCATATTCTGCCGGGACGATGTAGGCATCGTCCCCTACGCAGATTTTGAAAGCGTCATACTTTTCCGTAATTCTCATTCAGGAGGCGCTGTAGCCCACGAGCCTTCCGAGCCAGGCGATGTAATAGGAATTGTTGATCATATAGGGGTAATTGATGACGAGAAGATCGTCAACGCCCTGGTCTTTTGCAAACTGTGTGAGATCCAGGCTCGGCTTTCCGTCGCGGTTGAACTCTCTGGGGTCTACGACGATGATCTTACTGTAGTGGCTGGTTAAAAACGGCGCGAAGGCGTTGCCGTAGGACTCTTTGAGCATCAGGCACACGGGGCCCTCCACGTCCGTCTCGATGACGCACACGGGCGTATCGCCGCCGATGAAGCACTGGTACTTGTTCGTGACCGAGGCGTCGAGATGCTGGTAAACGACGCTCACCGGCACGCCGTTCTGCAAATTCGCGTCCGCGTAGTATTTTGCGTGCGTGGTCGCGATCGGAAGATAATACTCGAGATAATCGGGATTGTCCAGCAGCGTCTGGCTCTGCGGGTAATTGGCCGTGAAGGTATACATCGAGCCCACAAAGCGGTCATAGCGCCCGGTCTCGAACCGGTCCAACGGCACGGCATCAAAGCCCGCGGCCTCACAGAAGGCGGTGTAGGCGTAATACGCGCCGAGCTGCGTCCAGTGGTGGTCGGTCCGGAAGAAAATGTACTCGTCCGTATGCGCCCGCAGCGCCGTGTAGGCGTCGACCGTCACAATGTCTTTGTCCATCTTGCTGTAGCAGTAGTCGATCATGTCCTTCTGGGAATTGAGGCCCTGATGCATGCTCTCCGGCGAGTAAAATTCGCCGCCGTTCGGGGTGACAAGGCTGATGGTGCGCACGTCGTTTCCGAGCGCGTCGGAAAGGGCGTTGACGGTCTTCGCATAAGACTCGATGACAGAATCCGTCGCCGTCGGAATTTCCATCGCGCGGTCGCCGACGATGACGACGTTTCCGGCGTACTGCGCCTCGGAAATATCGGGGTTATCGAGCGCGGGAATTTCGTCCTCGGCGGGCGCGGTTTCCTCCGGGGTCTGCTCGGAAGGAGTCTGGCCTGCCGGGTTTTCCGGCGTCACGGGTTCGGCTGCCGCTTCCGGCGCGGAAATGTCCGTATCGGAGGAAGCGGGCGCGGCGGGCGCGGCCGGGTCATTTTCCAGCGTCTGGCCGGTTTTTTCATATTCCTGCCGCGCAAGAGACTCGCCGCCCTGCTCGGCGCCCGTGTTGCCGCTCAAAACTAAGATATTGTCGTCTCCGGACGAGGAATAGTAAAAGGCGTTGAGCCTGCGGTTCGCGGCCAGAAGCTCCGTTCGCAGCGGAAACGTGTTCGTGTAGTACGTCTCGAGCTGCGAGATAAAGCTGCCGTCAAACAGCGCGGCGAAGCTGAACTTCGGCTTGGTGGTGTCGGCCCCGTCGGACGCGGAACCGGTCGTAAACAGCGATGCAAGGCCGATGACGAGCAGCAGCGCCAGAATCGCGCCCGCCATCGCGCGGTAGATTTTTTTCATGCGCCCGCCCTCCTAGAAGCGGAAATACAAAAATGCGTTATAGCTCGAACCGGCCAGCGAGATCGTCGCCAGCGCCAGAAGCGCGAGGTCAAACACGAACGTCAGCGCCGCGTAGACCTTGTGCCCCACGCCGTCGTCCGCCTTCTCCGCGCAGAGAAGGCCGATCACGTTCCCCGTGAACTGCGGAACCGCCGAGCAGCCGACCACGCAGACGAGAATCAGCGGCAAATTGTTCCGCAGCAGAAGATTTGTCGTCTCGTTCGTAAAGCCGGCGCCCGAGAAGCCGAAGAAAATGCGGAAGCTCTCCAGAAGCCGCGTGAGGTCCTCGTGGTAGAAAATGTTCCAGCTGATCAGAATCAGGAAAAGCGTCACCAGATGCCGGATGAGCTTTGGGACTTTGGAAAGCTGGTTTTTCAGAAGCCGCTCGATGCACAGAAGCACGAAGAAATACAGCCCCCACAGAACGAAATTCCAGCTGGCCCCATGCCACAGGCCGGTCAGCGCCCAGACAACGAAAAGGTTCAGGTACACGTGCCTGCGGTTGCCGCCGAGGGGTATGTAGACATAATCCCGGAAGAAGGAGCTGAGCGAAATGTGCCAGCGCCGCCAGAATTCGGTGATCGATCTCGACGTGTACGGCAGCTTGAAGTTCTCCAGAAAGCGAAAGCCGAGAATTTTGCCGAGGCCGATGGCCATGTCGGAATAGCCGGAAAAATCGAAGTAGATCTGGAACATAAACATGACCGCACCGAGCCAGACGGAAAGCGTCGTCGCGCCGACAAACGAGCCTCCCAGCAGCTGATCGGCCACCTGCCCGACATGGTCGGCAAGCAGGACCTTTTTCCCGAGACCCACGCAGAAGCGCGTCACACCTCTGAAAATGTTCTCGGGGTCAAACTCGCGCGACTCGATCTGCGCTGCCACGTCCACATACCGCACGATGGGCCCCGCGATGAGCTGCGGGAACATTGACACGTACAGCAGGAATTTCGCGTAGGAGCGCTGCGCCGCAACGTCTTTTCGGTACACGTCGACCGAGTACGACAGCGCCTGGAACGTGTAAAACGAGATGCCGATCGGAAGCGAGATTTGCGGAACGGTGAGCGCCGTTTTGAAAAGCGCGTTGATGTTCTCGACCAGAAAGCCCGCGTATTTGAACACCACGAGGCTCAAAAGGTTCAGCGCCACGCAGACGGCCAGCAGCCACCTTTCGCGCTTTTTCTCCAGCAGCAGGCCGAAGCCCCAGTTGAGCCCCGCCACGGCCAGCATCAGAAGCACGTAGACCGGTTCGCCCCACGCGTAGAAGATGAGACTCGCGCCGATCAGGACCGCGTTTTTCCCGCCGAGCCGCGGCTGCAAAAAATACAGCAGCAGACACAGGGGCAGAAAGATATATAAAAAGAACAAGCTTGAAAAAACCATAACAGCCGCTTCGCTCCAACCAAACGATTTGCTTTACATAAAAAATTTACATAACTACCAGCGCCTTCTAATTTATCAAAACGTTTCCCATTTTTCAAGATATAAAGACAAAAATTAAGAAGTATTTTTTGCCAATTCCTCTTCCTTCGCGCGGTTTCGCATTTTTTGTCAGGATTTCCCATTTTCTTGCAAAACCGGGCTTGCGTTTTTTGCTTGTTTATGTTATATTAGTACAATATTATGTGGAATGTGGCATGAGCGGCGTTTTGCCTCTCATTGGGAAAGGACAAGATCATGTTAGCAATCGAACGGAAAAACGAAATACTTCAGAAGCTCCGCGCCGAACAGCGCGTTCTGGTCAGTGAATTGGCCGCGCACTATCAGGTCACGGAGGAAACCATCCGCCGCGATCTCGACAAGCTCGAAAAGGAGGGCTACGCCACCAAAACCTACGGCGGCGCGATTCTCGGCAACAGCACCAAGACCGACCTCTCCCACGCCATCCGCAGCAAGACGAACGTCGAATACAAAAACCAGATTGCCGAGCTCGTCTGCGAAATGGTGGACGACGGCGACCATCTGATGCTGGACGACAGCTCCACGGCGCTGTTCTGCGCGAAAAAGCTGCGCGATAAGAAAAACCTCACCATCATCACGAACTCCGTCGAGCTCGTGGTGGAGCTGGCAAACGTCGAAACGTGGACGATCCTCCTCACCGGCGGCCGGCTCAAGGCCGAGTCTCTGGCCTTAGTAGGAAGCCAGTGCGAAAAATACCTCGGCAACTACCACGTCGACAAGGTCTTCGTCTCCTGCAAGGGCATGGACAAAGACGCCGGTGTCACTGACTCCAACGAGCTGACCGCCCTCATCAAGCAGTCGATGCTCCGCGCCGGCCGGCAGAAGATCCTCATCATCGACTCTTCGAAATTCGACAAGGTCTCGTTTGTCAACATCACCCCCGTCTCCGGCGTCGAGGCCGTCGTGACAAACGCCAAGCCCACCGACGCATGGCTCCGCCACTTCGAAGAACAGGGCGTCCGCTGCATCTATCCGAAGGACTGAGAAAAACCGCTTGACACGCAAGCGGCTCAGGTTTATACTGTAGATACAAAAAGGTGTGCTACCCGGCAAACGAGTGGCTCCCCGAGATTACTTAAAAAGAAGTAACCGCTATCTTTGTGAGGGATGGGCGGTTACTTCTTTTTACTGTTGCAGACCTTTATGACGAGGCCGATGATGCTGACCAAAAGAATACAAAACTGGAACAAGTCCGCGTATGTAACCATGGATTTGGCCCCCCTTTCCTGAAGTCAGGGGACAGCAAAAAGTTGTTAGCCCCCTGCGCAAAGCGCGTTGGGGAGCCGCCCGCTTGCCGTT
>CAKUJL010000076.1 GCA_934661715.1 uncultured Oscillospiraceae bacterium
CCGGAAAACTTTCTCGCAACCGTCGGCGCGGTATACGACGACGGCCTGTCTCTCATTTTGGAGGGGCAGACCGAGGCCACGACGAAGCATTACAAGTGCAACACGTCGGCAACCTTCGCCGCAGGCGACCGCGTCAAGGTCACGCGGATCTCCGGCAGCTATATCGTCGAGTACGTCGTAGGCCCGCCGGGCAGCGGCGGAGGAACAACGGAAACACCATATGCGCTGCAGCGTGGAGATAACGGGATCTACGTCGACCCAACCAGAAACATGCTGCTGCCGATGGCGGTACCAATGACGTTCGGAGCGTACAACCAATATTTTGGTTCAATGTATGGGCGTGCGATATATCTGTGCTATAACGCCGCAATCAGAGGCGTCATAGACGTAACAAGCACAGGAAAAATCCGCGTAAACGGAACGACGATAGGCTAGGAGGCGAAATAACATGATCCAGATCCACATCACCAAAGCCTGTGCGCATCTGTGTTCGCCGCCGGAGCTTCTGACGGCGGGCATGGCGAAGGCCGTCAGCGTCGAATTCGCGTTTTCATCCGACTGGGACGGGCTGACGAAGACCGCCGTCTTTACAAACGGCAGGGCCACCATCGACGTACTCCCGGCGAAATGGGATGGCGATACCGTGACCGTCCCGCCAGAGATTCTCGCCGTGGCGGGGCGCTATGCCCGCGTCGGCGTATACGGCACCAACGCCTCCGGCGTCGTCCTTCCCACGGTCTGGGTATCGCTCGGCAAGGTGCAGCCCGCGGCGGAGCCGTCCGGCGATTCTTCGGCGGATCCCACGCTCCCCGTCTGGGCGCAGCTGCAGGAGCAGATCGGCGACCTGAACGACCTCAAGACCTACAGCAAGGATAACCTCGTCGCCGCCATCAACGAAGCCCGCCAGTCCGGCGGCGGAGGCGGGGGTGGTTATCAGATCGGTGACGGCCTCAAGCTGGACGCCGAAACGAACACTCTGTCCGTCGATACGGCGGACGCCGTAGAAAAGGACAACACAAAGCCCGTCACCTCCGCCGCTGTGTTTACGGAGGTCGGCAACATCAACGCGCTGCTCGCGACGATTTAAGGAGTGATTTTATGAGCACACAAACCGAAATTACCAGACTGCAGACCGCGCGGAACAAGCTGCGCACATGGCTCGTCGGCCTCGGCCTTGCCGCGAGCACGGATAAGCTCGACGCGCTGGCCGACAAGGCCGCTGCCATCAAGAACAACGGCGCAGTCGACGCGCAGGTAAAAGAGGGTGAGTCCTACACCATCCCGGCGGGCTATCACAATGGCTCCGGCACGGTCAAGGGCACGGCAGGCGGCGGAAACTACACCCTCCAGACCAAATCCGTCACCCCGACGAAGGAACAGCAGTCCGTCGCCCCGGATGCGGGCTATTACGGCCTGTCCGCCGTCACGGTCGGCGCGATCCCGGAAAACTATCAGGACGTTTCCGCGACGACAGCCGCGCCCGGCGACGTGCTGGCGAATAAAGTCTTTATTGACGCCGACGGCGTGACGCAGGCGGGCACCATGCCGGACAACGGCGCGGTGGAAAAGGTGCTGGACGCGACGACCGGCAATCAGGAATACACCGTCCAGGCGGGCAAGCATTCCGGCACAGGCAAAGTCTCTGTCGTGCTGGAAACCAAGTCCGCCACGCCCGCCGAGGCCGCGCAGGACATCACGCCCACAAAGGGCAAAGTCCTCGGCAAGGTCACGGTCGGGGCCATCCCGGCCAAGTATAAGGACGTTTCCGGCGTGACTGCCGGAGCTGCTGACGTGCTGGATGGAAAGTTTATCGTCCTTGCCGACGGCAGCAAGGTCGAGGGCACCATGGCCAACAACGGCGCGATCGCAAAGACCATCGACGGTCTCACGCAGACCAGCGCCGATATTCCGGCGGGCTACACCTCCGGCGGCACGGTCAGCCTGACAGACGCAATCGAAACGGCTCTCGCCGCGATTTAAAGGAGGAACAGACATGAGCGTACAGACAGAGATCGATCGCATTATCACGGCAGTCGGCGCGGCGTATGACGCAGTGGAGGCCAAAGGCGGCACAGCCCCTGCGGCACAGACCCTCGAAGGGCTTGCAGGCGCGATTAGCGGCATAAAATCCGCACCCGCTACGCCGTACATGGTAGCTGAATACGAGCAAGAACCAATGACAGCCTATGAAAGCGCAAGCTTTATAAAAAAAGCAAAGCTCTACAACCATACAAGAATTGCAGCTTATGAGTTTGCGCAACAACACCTTCTGCAAGAGCTGGATATGTCAGATCCATCAAACAACATTACAACGATTGATGCGAACGCTTTTGCTTACTCTGCGTGCGAGAATGTTATCATCCCGGAAACGGTGACATTGATAGGAAATACCGCGTTTTCTTCTGCTAGTATCGGAACAATGATTTTGCCGGGGAGCGTAACCAGAATTTCATCCTTCGCATTTCAAGGTGTGAGCGGCGTTAATGGTGTAGCTCCGGTAGTAAAATTAAACGAAGGGCTTGCTGTTATCGACCAATCTGCGTTTAACGGTGCGAGCATTGCCGGAGAAATAGAGATTCCGTCAACGGTGACAAAAATAGGAGAATATTGTTTTGCTTATGCTAACATAACAACTGTTATCTGTCAGGCGACAACGCCGCCTGCGCTCGAATCTGGAGCATTCACCTCGGACACAGCGGGATTTACCATCAAAGTCCCGGCAGCATCGGTCGCCGCCTATAAAGCTGCCGACGGATGGAAGGATTATGCGAATTACATCGTAGCGATGTGAACGCCGAAAACCGGAAAAGGGAGAACACCATGGACACCAAAACCATCATCGTCACCCTCGTCTGCGCCGTGCTCGGCTCGTCCGCGCTGACGGCGGTAGTCAACGCCGTTGTCGGCGCGATACAGAAAAAGCGCGGCAAGGCCACAACGCAGGAGGCGCACCTAGCCGAGATCGACAAAAAGCTCGGGAAAATGCAGGAGCATCAGGACGAGCAGTATCTGGCGATCCTCCGGCTGACCATCATGTCGGAGGAAATGCCAATGGCAGAGCGCCTGATCGCCGGAGAGAAGTATAAAAAGATGGGCGGGAACGGCGACGTGAAAAAATTCCTGCACCAGCTGGAGGCGCAGTGTGAACATAGCAGTGCGCAATAAATTGGGAGGCAGATATGCGGGTAAAAGGCAAGTGGAGCAAGGGCGAAATGGCGCGAACCATTGTTTTGTATCTGCTCCAGCTCATCACGACGGTAATTGTCTGGGCCTGCGCTCTGAAAACCGTCGCCGTCCTAATTGCAGTCATCCGCAGCCCGGAGCTCGGCGCGTCGATTGACCTGTCCGACGTGCTCGGCTTTACCGGCTGGGCAACCATCACAGAGCTTGGCCTGCTTGCCTTCAAGCGGGTTTTTGCGAAGAAAAATGAAACAGTCGAATAACGAAAGGAGTAATTACTTATGGACTACACGCAAATCATCTCGGCAGTGATCGCGCTCATCAGCGCGCTCGTTTCGGCATTTTTGATCCCGTGGCTCAAAACCAGGATCGACGCGGACAAGCTGCAAACGCTCCGCACTTACGTTGAGATCGGCGTAAAGGCGGCGGAGCAGCTGTACACCGCGACGGACGGCGCGGCGAAAAAGGCGTATGTTGTGAAATTCCTCGCCGAGAAGGGCATCCAATTTGATGTGGAAACGATCGACAAGCTGATCGAGGCCGCCGTGCTGCAGCTGCACCACGAGTTGTACGGGAGTGAGCGGGCATGAGCATCAAAATCGGACAGGCCAGCCTCGGAGAAACCGGAGGCCGCAACCAGCAGCCCGGCAACCAGACCGGGCGGGAGCTGAATATCTCCAACTGGTACAATGGCCGCTGGCTCGGCGTCCTGCGCTACAAGAGCCGCAAAAAGGCCGAGCGGGCCGCGCAGACGTGCGAGGCGGCCATTAAAAACCGGAATATCGGTTACGACATGAGCAATCGGAACACGGCGTATGAGGCCGCCAGAGCCGCCCAGTGGGACGTGAGCAAGATCGCAAAGCCTGTGGAGACGGACTGCTCCGCGCTCATGATGCTCTGCGCCGTGGCTGCAGGCTGCGCGTCGGTCGAAGCTCTCTACCGTCGGCAGGGCAACAGCTGCACGACATACTGTATGCTGCACGATTGGCCTGCGACGGGAGACTTCGAGCTGCTGACTGGCAGCAAGTATCTGACGACGGACGCCAATCTCCTGCGCGGGGACGTGCTGGTAAGCGAGGGCCATACGGTCATGGCACTCGAAGATGGAAAAAATGCAGAGGAGGAAACCGAAATGGTAGAAAAGAGCAAGATCATCGTGGACGGCAAGGAGGTCGCCGTTGAACGCATCCTGAAAGACGGCACGAACTACGTCAAGGTGCGCGATCTGGCCGCTGCGCTGGATCTCGAAGTCAGCAACAAGGGCAATATCGCCGTGCTGACGCACAAGGAAAAGTAAGCCCCCGCCAGGCGGCGGGCCGAAGGGAGTGACAGCAAATAACTGCGCGGCTGGCTCTGCCGAAGGAGCTGGAACACCTC
Source organism: uncultured Oscillospiraceae bacterium (assembly GCA_934661715.1). Classification (GTDB taxonomy): domain Bacteria; phylum Bacillota; class Clostridia; order Oscillospirales; family Oscillospiraceae; genus CAG-170. The sequence continues at coordinate 4,558 of CAKUJL010000076.1, forward strand.
ACGCGCAGCGACTGGGAGCGCGTCACCGACGAGGGACTTTTGGACGTGATCGATCAGCAGATCGTGAGACTTTATATCGTGGGCAGGCTCCCGCAGCTGGACGCGGCCGGTGAAATCGGCATCGACCGCAAAACCATCTCCCGCCGCCTGCCGCACATCTACAACACCGCCCGCCGTCTGACAGGAGCATAACGAAGGAGCACCCCGAGCATCACGCTCGGGGTGCTTTTTCTATGCCCCGTAAATGGTACACAAACGCCCCGGAAGTGTCCCGCAGATGTCCCCCGGCGAAACCGGGGAGCTACTAAAATGGTATCAGAAAGGGGCGATACCGCATGGCATACAACCCGTATACGGGCCGTTGGGAAATGGATCCCGCACAGCAGATCCAGATGCAGCCCATGCCGCGGCCGCAGATGCCGCAAATGCCGCAGCAGCCGCCGAAGCTCGGCGTTCTGACCGTGGCCAGCGAAGCCAGCATCAACAATCTGCAGATGCAGCCGAACGACAACGCGCTTGCGCTGCATGAGACAGAGAATCTGCTGTACTACATCCGCACAGACAGCATGGCAGCAAAGACCATTGCACGGTTCCGGATCTTCCCGGAGCCGACGGAAGAGGAAAAGGCGGCGAACCAGCTGCAGGAGCAGCTGAGGCAGATCACAGACGGCCTGCAGAGCATGGCCGGAAAAATTGAGGAAATGGAGGGAAAACTCAATGCAAAATCCGATTATGGCCCTGATGGGCGGAAACGGCGGGGGAAGCAAACTGCTGAACGGCCTGCTGCAGACGGCGAAGACGACGCTGCAGGGGCAAAGCCCGCAGATGGTGCTTAGTTTCCTGGCTTCGCAGCCCGGCTTTGAGGCGTGGTTCGAGGCGAACAAAAACAAGACGGTCGGCGAGCTCGTCGGCCAGATCGGCAAGTGATACCGCGCGCAAGCGCCTATCAAAATTCATTCCACCCAGAAAGGAGGGAAAACCATGGATAAGGATTATGGCTTCGGCGGATGGGGCATTGTCATCCTGATCGCGCTGTTCTTCCTGCTCTTCGCGGGCAGAGGCTTCGGCGGAAACGGCAGCGGCGAGAGCGCACCGGCTACGCAGGCCGACGTGCAGCGCGCGACGGACTTTGCGGCCCTTGAACGCCAGAACAACGAGGGTGTCGCGGCAACGCGCCAGGGCGCGTATGACGTCACCAGCGCCGTCAAGGACAACGCCTACAACATCCTCGGCGAGCTGCGCGATTTGCAGTCCGTCACGGAGAGCGGCATCTCTGTGCAGCAGAAGTGCTGCTGCGACATTCTCCGCGCGATCGACGGCGTCAACTACAACTCCAGCATCAACGCGTGCGAGATCAAGACGGCCATCCACGCCGAGGGCGAGGCGACCCGGACGCTCCTGCAGCAGCAGGAGAACCAGCGTCTGCGCGATGAGCTTGCACAGAGCAGAGCCGCGAACAACGACTATATGCAGTCGCAGTACATCCTCGGCCAGCTGGGACGGTACTACCAGAACCCGCCCTGCAATCCGTGCGGCTGCGGCGGCTGACGCGGACCCATCCTGATATAACTATCCGGGGCATAATGCCCCTTCACATAAGCCCAAACGGAAGGAGTAATGAAAATGGCTTGTAATAACGGCAATGGAAACCGGGCGTATCAGAAATCCTGCGTCCGATATTTTAATAACTCGCCCCAGCTGCTCGCGGCTGACAGCGCAAACGTGCTGACGCTGGCCGGGGCAAAGGTCGTCAACTCCGGATCGTCCATCCAGGTCGAGCCGCAGAGCTATGATACGGTCAAGATCGGCCTGTACCATCTGGCCGCGGACGCGGTCATCGCGGCGACGGCCGCGGGCGTCCTGACCCTGCAGTGGTACATGGACGGCGTCGCACTGCCCTGCACACTCAAACGGATCACACTGCCGGCCTCTGGCAATGCGGAACTCCACACGGAGACGGACTTGGAACTCTCCGGGTGCTGCTGCTGCGTCAACCACACATTCACGCTCGTGGCGACAACCGACAGCACGGCGGCAGGCTCCGTGATCGAGCTCTGCACGGGCCTGCTGAAACTCGCGTGAGGTGCTGACATGGATGAGATTGCAGTGTACAAGAGCAAGCTGCACGAAGCGCTCAAAAAGGAGATGGCCGCGCCCATCTCCTGCAGAAGCGTCAGTAACTGCACAATGCTGATGGACGCGATCTGCGCAGCTGACAAGCTGAGCGATAAGCCGAGCACTTACGCACAACACTTCGAGCGCGAAGAGGCCATGCAGTGGGCGGACAGGATGCAGAACGCAGACGGATCGACCGGCCCGCATTGGACGATGGAGCAGACAACGGCCATTGCGGACAGCATGGGCATCCCAGAGCATGAAATCCCGCACTGGGCGTGGGGCGTGACCATGAACATGATGTACTCGGATTACTACCCCGTCGCGGTAGAATTCGGCCTCAACCGCCCGGAATTCTACGCAGCCCTCGCCAAAGCGTTTTTGCTCGACAAAGACGGCCCCGGCCCGGAGCGGAAGCTGATGGAGTATTATGAGCATATCGCAAAGCGCAGTGTCCAATCCTGACACGAATGCTAACAGCTTCGCTAACTTGCATTGAATATGACTGGAATATGGTCATTTTGCGTACATAACAGTGGGTTCGATTCCCCTCAGCTCCACCAATCAATATAATCCGAACCTTTTGCCGATTGGTCATGGGTTCGGATTTATTGTTTTAATGGAAGAAATTGAAGACTGGTA
>CAKUJL010000077.1 GCA_934661715.1 uncultured Oscillospiraceae bacterium
CCGAAAGACCCGTCCGCGCGGCAATTTCCGCTCCCGTGTCGCAGAACCAGTACCGCCGCAGAAAGATCACGCGGTTTTCCCGGCTGAGGCTGTCCAGAAATTCTGACAAAAGCGCCGCCAGCTCCCGCGCATCGAAAAGGCTTTCCGCTGTATCTTCGCCGGAAAGCGACTTCGAAAGCTCCTCGAGCGGCACGGTGCAGCCTGCGCTTCTTTTGTCCGCCTCCAGATACCAGTAGCGGTGCATGGAGACATTGCGGACGATTTTGCACACGAACGCACGCAGGGGATTCGGCCTCGCCGGCGGCACCGCGTTCCACACGCCAAGATACGCGTCCCAGACGCACTCCTCCGCGTCTTCTTCCCTTCTCAATATCCGCCGCGAAAGCGTCCGGCAGAGTGCGCCGTACTGCAAGTCGAGCGCGGAAATCGCCCGCTCGTCCCGCGCAAAAAAGAGCCCGATCAAAGCCCCGTCGTCCATCCCCGGCACCTCCTTCTACCCTCTAACTACGCTTCCGCCGGGACATGTTACGTGTTCCGGCGTTTTTTTCTATTGTATCACAAAAATCAATCCGCGTACTGCTCAAGAAGATAGACGCTGGCTCTGGACTGGATGGTTTTTGCCGCCTGCTCAGCCGTCACGTTTCCCGCGAAATACGCGTTTGCCTCCTCGCACAAGATATCCTCCAGCGACTTGTCCATGCCTTCGAGGACGGTGACGCTTTGCAGAAGCTCTAAAAATTTCGCCTCGTCCGCGTCGCTGATGGTCTCCGGATTGCCGTACCAGTCGGTGCGGTTTCCCGCCCGGAATTGTGCAAACTCGTTCTGCAAGGCATCCATACCCGCGGGCAGGCCGTGTTCCTGCGCACTGGAAAAGCAGTATTCCAAAAACGCCTTCGCGCCGTCCGGGTTCTGACACGATCCGCTCACGCCAAGGCTCGTCAGCACCAGATACGCGCTGCCGCCGGAGCCGACCGGATAGCCCGCGTAGGTGTAGCCCGCGCCGTCGAACCACTCCTTTGCGATGTCCTCGCGCCCTGAAAGCCAGCTGAGGCTTGAGATCCAGCCGCGCTTCAAGAGCGTCTTCTCCGGAGCCTCCGGTGTCGAGCCGTCGCCGCCCCAGCGCCTGCACCAGTCGAGAATGTCCAGAAATTCCTGCGTCTCAAAATTGCACGTTCCGGTTTCGAGGTCCGTAAATCTTCCGATGCAGAACGGCGCGGTCAGCCCAAAGAGATTTCCCGGCGTGTTCCACGAGTCGACCGGCACCCAGTCAGACGGCATCTTTTCCCGCGCGGCCTCCAGATCAGAGAGCGTCACGCCGGTGTGATCGATCAGATTCGACGGGAAAACCAGCGTATCGACCCGCACCGTCAGCGGCAGCTCATAAAGCGCCCCATCCTGCGTGAGCAGGTCAAAAAGTCCCGGCAGAAGGCTCTCTTCCGTCACATCCGGCAAAAGCGCCCTTAAGTCCGCGCAGACCGAACGCGCGAGAAGAGGCGATGCCTGATTGCCGTCGGAGTAGAAGGCGAAGAGGTCGGGCGAGTCCCCCGCCATGATCTTTGTGCGCAGAACGTCTATCGGTTCACCGTCTTCATAATACGGCGCGTCCGAATAGATCGTATAGTCGATCCGGTACTGCTCCTGACTGAGGTTGAAGCTTTCAAACAGCTGCGTGAATTCATACCAGACGGGGCAGTCCGCTGCGACGGCCAGCGTCAGAACCTGCTTTTCGTCTCCCGTGCCCGCCTTCCATAAAACAAGAGAAACGGCCTCTTCGTTCGGGGAAAAGAGCACATAGCCGTTCTCCGTCCGGAATATCTGACTGACAGCCGGTTTCGCGCCGAGCTCCCGCCAGGAAGCGATCGTCTGCACCTTTCCGGTCGCAAGATCAATGCTTGACAGCGCGTCGCTGTCCGTCAGCAAAAACGTTCCGTCCTCGCCCAGCCCGAGCCCCACCGTGCCCAATGGCAGCGTCTGCGCCTCGAGCGCCGTCAGCGCTTTTTCGTCAAACGCGCGTAATTCGGGCGCTTCGCCGTGGAACATTTCCCGCGTGAGGACGAAAAGCGTCCCGTTATCTTCCTGCATCGCCGCAAAGGCCCAGCCGTCATTTGTGTCGATCGTCTGCCGCGCCGTCTCCGCGCCGGTATCATCCAGCAGAACGAGCATCGACGCGCTGGCAAGTGCAAAGCCGGTTTCCGTTTTCGCCATCTGGAAAAACCGCGCCCCGGTCTCATTGTAGGTCGTCGCAAGCGGTGTTGTTTCCTGTAAATGGAAAGCTCCATCGTAGCGGGAAAGCGCCAGATTCCCCTCCGGGTCGCCGGACAGGAACTTGAAATTCCCGCGCTCGTCCAGATACCCCGCCGGAAGCGTCCCGCTCAGAAGCCAGAACCCGCCGTCCGGGCTTTCACACAGCGCGTAGAGATAGTCCGCCCCCTCCGGAACGTCCAATGCCGTCGTTTCCCCGCCCTCCGTTGGGAAGCGGACAAGCGCCGGAGCGTCTTCCGCTGGGCCTCCTGCGATGATCGTATCGCCCAGAACCGTCAGAGCCGTGATGCCGATGAGATTTTCCGGCACGCGCCGCTGCATCCGCAAATGAAGCGTCCTCTCCCCCGTTTCCTCCTGCGCCGCCGTGGTTTCCGTTGATGGCGCGTTTTGCGTTTGCACAGAAGCTTTCGCTTCGCCGGGAAGTGAAATGGCCGTGACCTGTTTTTTCGCGCAGCCGCAGAAAAGCGCCAGCAGAAGCAAAATAGCGCCGATTCTTCGAAATTTTCGCATAAAAGTTCTCCCTTTCAGAGCACAACAGAACGCCGCCGCGGTCGGCATTCCAAGTGGTTGTCTGTGTCTGTCAGGAAACCTCCTTTCTTCGTACTATCGCGATAGTCTGTTTTAAAACTATCACAGTAGTCCAAGTTTGTCAACCCCTCTTGACAAGTTTAGACGATTGTGATAGTCTGGTCACAGCAACAAAAGGAGGCGGCGCATGAAGCTTTTTGACTCGGAGTGGCGCGTGATGGACATTCTCTGGCAGCAGAACGATCTGACGGCGAAGGAGCTTTCGCTTCGGCTGGCAAAGTCCGTCGGCTGGAACAAAAATACGACCTACACGGTCGTCAAAAAATGCATCGAAAAGGGCGCGATCGAGCGCCGGGAGCCCAATTTCGTCTGCCACGCGCTGATTTCAAAGCAGCAGGCGCAGAAAGAAGAAGCCGACGCATTGGTCGACCGCGTTTTCGGCGGCTCGGCAGAGCTCCTGTTCGCGTCGATCCTGTCCGACCGGTCGCTCACCAAGGAAGAGCTTGAGCGGCTGCGGGCGCTGGTGGAGGCGCAGGAGGGATGACGGGCGTATTATCGGCGGCGATCGGCGGCAGCGCACTGATTTTGCTGGTGCTTGGCCTGCGGCATCTTTTTGCGAAGCGGCTTCCCAGGCGGCTTTTCCCGGCGCTCTGGTGCGCTGCGGCGCTGCGGCTTTTGCTGCCGGTCGAAATTCCGACGCATCTCAGCCTCTGGAACCTGCTGCAAGGCGCGAAAACCGCTTCCTCCGGCGGCGCTGTTTCCGAGGTCCTTCGCCCCTTCCCCGCGTTGACATCAAGCGTTTCGCAGAGCGCGGCGGCCGGTGCGGAAAGCTCCATTTCTCCGGTGCTAGCCGTCTGGGGCATTGGCGCGGCGCTTCTGGCGGCGTATCTTCTCATCGGCTATTTCTGCATGACGCGCCGTTTTGATGCAGCACAGCTTTCTCCGCAGGACGACGTTTTTGATCTGCTTGCGCGGTTTCATGTTTCGCGCGAACCGAGGCTCTGCCGGACGGACAGCAGCCGCGCACCGCTGACCTACGGCGTTCTGCGCCCGACGGTGCTTTTGCCGGAGGCGCTGCGCGGCGAAGCGTTCACCTTCGTTCTGGCGCACGAGCTGGCGCACGTGAAGGCGCGTGACTGTCTGAAAAAGCTTTTGTTCGCGGCGTGCCTGTGCCTTTACTGGTGGAACCCGCTCGTCTGGCGGATGGTAAAAGCGGCGGGCGAGGATCTGGAGCTTTCGTGCGACGAGGCGGTTCTGCACACGCTGGGCCCCTGCTGCAAGAAGGCCTACGCGCTGACGCTTCTTTCGATGGCGCAGACCGCGTCAAATCCCGCGCCGCTTTGCACCGGCTTTGCAAAACGCGGCGTCGAAACGAGGATTCGCGCCATTCTGAACTATCGCCGCGTTCCGGTGCGCACCGGGATTCTGGCCGCGGCGGCGTTTTTGCTGGCGGCGTGCGTCTTTGCCACACAGGCCGTTCCCGCGAAACGCGCTGTGAAGACGCCTGCAATCACAGAAGAAATTTCGATTTTAGAACCGGAAAAAGCGCCGGAGCCGGTCTCCCCTGCCCCGAAGACAGCGGAGATCGCGCCCTCTTCCGCTTCTGAGCCGGAACCCGAGCCGGAAGACTTGCCCGAGGCCGCGCCCAAATACGTGTTTCCGCTGGAGAATACCGGTGCCGCTGTGACTGATGTCTTCGGCTGGCGGGAGCATCCGGTCACCGGAACAAGAGCCTACCACTCCGGCGTCGACCTGGAAGCCAGCGGCGGAAGCAATGTGCTGGCCGCGGCGGACGGAACCGTCCTGATGGCAGAATACAATGAGGCCTACGGCTATTTCGTCCAGCTCGAACACGAAGACGGCGTGCAGACGTTTTACGCGCACTTGCAGGAGCTTCTGGTAAGCCCCGGAGAGTCCGTCCAGCAGGGCCAGATCATTGCCCTGTCGGGCTCCAGCGGCTGGGCCACGGGCCCGCACCTGCACCTCGGCGTGTATATAGACGGCGAGGCCGTGGAGCCCCTGTCCGCGCTGCAAAGCACCAATTGAAAAACCGAACCGCTTGAGGAAGTCCCCCGAGCGGTTCGTCTTTTTGGGCCTCTTTGGAAACACATAGAATTTTACTTGCAAGCATATCATAATCCTGATATACTATGGATAGAAAACACAGGAGGTGGTTGTATGCAGATCAAAGCATCCACGGCGTTGCGCAACGAATATCTGCAAATCTCGCAGCTTGCAAAGGTGTCCGGCGAACCGATCTATATTACGAACAAAGGTGAGGCCGATCTGGTCATTCAGAGCATCGAAGCGTATGAGCAGCGGGAAAAGATGCTGGCACACCGGGCAAGCGTTCTGGACGCGGAGCTGGACCGGCTGAGCGGCGCACCGACATATTCTCCGGAACAGGTGCGCGGCAGGATGAAGGAGATTTTTGATGCAGCAAGCGTATCCGATTAAATATCTGCGCGCTGCTATGCGCGATTTGGAAAGTATTGCGCAGCTTTACCTCGGTCTGGCCGGTGCGGATTCGGCGGAAAAATTCATCGATGAAATCCTGCACACCGTAGACCTTCTGCGGACGTTTCCGTATTCCGGTGCCCTGCACCCGGATATGGCGCTGGCGGAACGGGAGTTCCGCAAGGTCGTTTGCCGCGACTATGTGTGCGTCTACAAGGTCGTTGACAGCGAAAAGGCTGTCTATGTCTACCGCATTGTGAACGGCAAAACAGATTACCCTCAGCTTTTGTATTGACTGCATCACGCATAAAAACCAGTCTCTTTTCATAAGAGGCTGGTTTTTCTATGCAGAAATTCTGTTTATCGTTCTTTCCGGAAAAGGACATCCAGATAGTCTGTTTTCCCGTGGATCACAGCGCCGACAGACACGAACTCGCCTTCGATGCGATAGAAGATCATATATCCCTCGCAGACGAGATCGCGCACATCCGTGTCGATTTCAAAGCGAGCGCTAAGCGCCGTGCCGGATCGTGGAAACTGCTTGAGATTTGCGCACTGGGCAAAAATGCTGTCTGTGATGCATTTGGCCGCCTTCGGATTTCCGTATTCATCCCGAATGAAACGGTGGATCGCCGTCAGATCGTTCATGGCACGCGGCGTAAATCGCAGCTTCATACGTCCGTCTCCAACCGGCGCATGGCCTCCTCCTCGCTGACCCAGTCGTCCTGCTCCACGCTTTTCCAGCTGGCGTCCAGCTCCGCCATCAGACGCTTGAGCGCCTTATTTTTCATATATTCCTCGTTTTCCGGCGAGAGAAGGAACGGCAGGCCTTCCATGTTGAGCGACTGCTGGATGAAGATATTGATGGCGTCCGTCAGATTCAGGCCATAGCTGGCGTAAAGCTGCTCGGCACGCTGCTTGATCTCCGGATTCATGCGCATCTGAAACGTTGTCGTTTTCGGCGCGGAGGAAATGTTGTTCGTCTGGTTCATAAGCATGCCCCCTTTTTCTTCAGTATATCCTTTTCTGTGGATTTGTCAATACAAAGTCATTACATTTAGAATTTTGCGTGGCGGTTTTGTGCGCGGCTTTTCTTTTGCAGTCAAAAAAAATTTGCAGCGATTTGCTTTCCATCAAAGGCTTACTTTGGCAGACATAAGCTTTCTTCTTCCGGTCAAACTACGACTGAGGAAATCAAAAACGATTTTCCACATTTGAAAGAAGGAGACACACGATTATGACGAACCGCAGCAGCAACAACATCAACATCCCCGAGGCCCGCGAGGCCATGGACAAGTTCAAGATGGAAGCAGCCTCCGAGGTTGGCGTCAACCTCAAGAACGGCTATAACGGCGACCTCACCTCCCGTGAAGCCGGCTCCGTCGGCGGCCAGATGGTCAAGAACGTGTGCCCCATACGAACTGCGAGATTTACAAGAAATAACCGGATCATGGAGGGGCATATGCAGGCGGTGCGGTACATAGCGACACTGACAGTATAGAAGAATCCCCAGCAGGCTTATAAAAAATGCAGCCTGCTGGGGATTTAATTTTGCAGCTTTCTCGTTGCGAATATCTCAGAATTGTGGTAAGATAGCTGTGAAAGCAGGTGATTCCATGAATGAAATTGCAACGTTAGGAAACTGCGACGGCTTCAGTATCTTTTCCTTCGGAAATCGGACAATTCGGTTCAAAGCGCCCTATTCGCTGGAACGCTATACCTCCGTCAAGGATTGGGACAATGGCTACCTGGTCGTCATGGCAAAATACCGCCATAACCCACAACCGGAGGAGGAATACATCGACCTGCTTCCGATTCTGAATAATTTGTATATCAACGCGCAGGAATTCCTGAAACCAATCAAGGAGGTCGCGATTGCATATGGTTGATATCAAGCAGATTGCCGACGAAGCGGAGGTTATCATCGACGGATACGCTTTCTCGAAATTTGAGGACGGCTATCGGGTCCTGAATCTGAACGCTCCAGACAAGGCAGCCGTTTTCGCAGTCGACGGTTCGGTTCTGGAAACAACGATGAATGACATTGAGCTTCACATCGCTT
>CAKUJL010000078.1 GCA_934661715.1 uncultured Oscillospiraceae bacterium
TGGAGCAGGGTACGGGAATCGAACCCGCCTCTGTGGCTTGGGAAGCGACCGTTCTACCGATGAACTAACCCTGCGTCATTTACCACGCTATCATACCATTGGGTGGGGAAAAATGCAACCGTTTTTTGTCGAAGGATGCCATCCGGCGAAAAAATTGCCGCAAACGCGGGAAGTGTGATAGAATAGAGAAAAACGCAAAGCAGGTGACGCAAATGAAATACGCACTCACAAACGGCGTGATTCTCGACGGGGCGAAGGACATGCAGCCGCAGACCGGGAAAACGGTTCTGATCGACGGGGAGAAAATCGCCGCCATTGTTCCGGACTCCGCCGGTATGTCAGGCTACACGCCGATTAACCTCAAGGGAAAATACCTGATGCCGGGCCTGATCAACATGCACGTGCATCTGGCGGGGAACGGAAAGCCCCAGAAAAAGCAGCGCGACAACGAAGCCCTCGTCAAAAAGATCATGGCAAGCGGCCTTACCCGCGCCGTGGCCTACAAAATGGTCAGGGATTTTGCCAAATTGGAGCTGCTCAGCGGCGTGACGACGATCCGCACCGTGGGAGGACTCGGCAATTTCGATACCAGACTGCGCGGCGACATTGCCGCCGGACGCGCGGCGGGGCCCCGGATTCTGGCTGCTAATCAGGGTGTTTCCGTGCCCGGCGGACATATGGCGGGCTCGGTTGCGATCGCGGCGCATTCGCCGGAAGAGGCGCTGAAGATCCTTGCGCAGGCAGAGTCGGAGGGCGTCGACCTCGTCAAGCTGATGATCACGGGCGGCGTTCTCGACGCGAAGGAAAAGGGCGTGCCGGGGGAACTCAAAATGCCGCCGGAGATGGTCAGGGCCGTCTGCGAAAAAGCGCACAGGGACGGCTACACGGTGGCCGCGCACGTCGAGTCTCCTGAGGGCGTGAAGGTCGCGCTTCAAAACGGCGTCGACTCCATCGAGCATGGCGCGAAGCCGGACGAGGAAATGATCGCGCTGTTCAAATCCCGCGGCGCGTTTCTCTGCACGACGATCTCTCCCGCGCTTCCCTATGCGCTGTTTGACCGCAGCGTCTCGAACGCGTCCGAGGTCGAGCAGTACAACGGCAACGTCGTCTTCGAGGGCATCATCGACTGCGCAAAGGCAGCGCTGGCAAACGACATTCCCGTCGTGCTCGGAAACGACGTCGGCTGTCCGTGGATCACGCAGTACGATTTCTGGCGGGAGCTGTTTTATTTCCACAAATACGTGGGCGTTTCGAACGCCTTCGCGCTGCACACCGCGACGCAGAGGGCCGCAAGCTGCGCGGGGCTCGGCGATGTGACCGGCGCGGTGAAAGAAGGGCTGCACGCAGACCTCATCGTCACGAAGGAAAATCCCCTCGAGGACCTGCGGGCGCTGCGCCATGTCGACCTCGTGATGGCAGACGGCAGGCTTTATGACGCACCGAAATTCAAGACAAACGCCGTCGTTTCCCGCGAACTCGACCGCTATCTGACAGACTGAAAAAACCGGGCGATCCAAAACGGATGGCCCGGTTTTCCTATGCTCAGGTATAAATGATGTAGTCCGCTTTTCTGGGAGCCGGTGCGGGAAGCTCGCCCTTGACGTAGCCGAGGATGCAGTTTCCGACGCCGGCATACTGCTCGCCGACGCCCCATTTTTTCATCAAAGCCCTGCCCTCATCGGTCTCAAAGGCTTCCTTTGCGCGGTTGATCCAGCACGAGCCGAGACCGATGGCGCTTGCGGCCAGCTGGAGGTTTCCGAGCACGAGAGAGCCGTCCTGCACATAGGTAGGAATCGTCGAATCCGCGAATACGACGAGCACCGTCGGCGCCCCATAGAACGGGTGCGCGTTGGGGTCACCGAGCACGGCGGCGTTCATGCGCTCGAGCTGTGCGACCGTCTCGGGGTCCTGTACGACGACGATCTTGCCCGCCTGTCTTCCCATGGCGCTGGGCGCCCAGGTTCCGGCCTGCGCGACGGCGTCGAGCTCTTCCTTTGTGATCTGTCGGGATTCATAGCTGCGGCAGCTTCTGCGGGCGGCGATGGCCTGCAATACTTCGTTTGTCATAGAAAAAACTCCTTTCCAGAGTGGTTATACATATCCATAGAGACCGCGGACGGAGACCTCGCCGGAATCGACCGCGCCGCGCGTTCCGTCCGGATATTCGACCAGAAGCTCCGCGTCCGGCCCGATGCCGACGGCCTTTGCCGGGATCGCCTCTCCGCCGCGCAAAATCTGAATGTCCCGGCCCACGGTGAGGCAGCGCTCGGAAAACGCCTGCACCCACGCGTCTTTCCGCGTGAGAAATTCCTCGCGCATCCGGTGAAGCTCCCGCAGAAGCGCTGCTGCAATGGCATTCACATCGACGCATTCGCCGGTCTCGAGCCGAAGCGACGTCGCCATGTCGAGCTCCGGCGGAAAAGCCGCCTGGTTGCAGTTGACGCCGATGCCGACGACAACATACTCGGGCTCCTGCGTCTCAAGCGACATCGAAAGCTCGGTCAGAATGCCGCAGAGCTTTTTCCCGTTTAAGACGGGGTCGTTCGGCCACTTGATCCCGGCCTGCATCCCGGTCGTCTGCTGGACGGCATTGCACACGCAGAGCCCCGCCAGCGCGGTCAGATGCAGAAGCTGCGAGGCCGGAACCTTCGGGCGCAGCAGAAAGCTCAGATACAGCCCGCCGGACTCGGACAGAAAGCTTCTTCCCCGCCGGCCGCGTCCTGCCGTCTGCCGCACGGAAAGGACCGCCGTGCCGTCGGGCGCGCCGCTTGAGGCCAAAGCCTTCAGATAATTGTTGGTCGAGTCGACCTCGGGCAGAACGATGATGCGCTCCCGCCAGGAGACGTCCTTCAGCTTTTCGTCCAGTGCCTGCTTCGTCAGCGGCTTCGTGCGCAGCCGGTAGCCCCGCCGCGTCGCGGCCTCGATATCATATCCGTCCGACCGCAGCGCTTCGATGGCCTTCCATACGGCGGCTCTCGTCACGCCAAGGGCCTTGCACAGCTGCTCGCCGGAGACGGGCTCGTCGGCCTGCTCCAGCAGCGCCAGAACGTCCTGTTTCGTCATAAAAATTCTCCTTGTAATTTGGATGGAGATCTGCTATACTCCTATTGTAAACCACAAAACGAAAAAATCAAGTTTACAATTCAGGAGGTACCATGAAAACCCGAACAATGATTCTCTGTGCGCTCTTTGCCGCGCTGACGGCGATCGGCGCGTTCTTCAAAATTCCGTTTGCCCTCGCCGCCATTTCGATGCAGTTCTTCTTTACCGCGATGGCGGGCGTGCTGCTCGGCGCGGGATATGGAGCGCTGTCACAGGCGGTGTATGTGCTCGTGGGGCTCGTCGGCGTGCCGATTTTCGCGCTGGGCGGTGGCTTTTCCTACGTGTTCCAGCCGACGTTCGGGTTTCTGCTCGGGCTGATCCCCTGCGCGTTCGTGATCGGAAAGCTCGCCAAACGGCCCTTGACCTTCTGGAAAACGGCGGCTGCCATGCTTGCGGGACTCGCGGTTTTGTACGCCGTGGGCGTACCGTATATGGCGCTGATCGCAAACGGCTATCTGGGAAAGGGCCTGACATTCTGGCAGGTGCTGCGCAGCGGTATGCTCATCTATCTTCCGGGTGACATGCTGAAGATCGCCGCAGCCAGCGCCCTGTGCGTCGCCGTGACGCGCCGGATGCCCGCCGCTTTTGCTCTGCCGCAGCAAAAAGCTTAATGTAATGTTGCCACAAAACCCCGGAAAAGTCAATCCGCCAGCCGGACTGCCTTGACAAGGTGCGGAATGTGGACTATACTGAACATGCGAAGGGTGCTACCGGCAAACAGGCGGCTCCCCAGAATCATGGTTAAGAAGTAACCGCCATCTGTGGAAGGAGTGGGCGGTTACTTCTTTTTGCTGTTACAGACCTTGGGCAACACCGCGCAATTGCGTCTTCGCGCTTCGGCGGATCTTTTTCGCCAATTCTTCGGTTTGAAAAACGGGAAATACATACAGTATTCCTCCGTTTTCCAAACCTTGACTTGACGAAAAATCTCTCGCCGAATCTGCTTGCCGAATTGTGCGGTGTTGCCCTTGATAACGAGGCTGATCACACTGACCATGAGAATACAAAACTGGAACAAGTCCGCGTATGTAACCATAATCTGCGGCCCCCCTTTCTATAGTCGGAGGGCACAAAAAGACGTTTCTCCCTCCGCGAAAGCGCGATGGGGAGCCGCCCGCTTGCCGTTTATCGGTAGCACCGCAGCCAGTTTACCATACTTCGGCAAAAACTGCAAGCCTTGTCTGATGTGCAGAAAATCAAGCGCTTCATTTGTCTAAAATCTTTCTTGACACCGAATCCCATAAACAGTACAATAGATAATTGGAATTCGTATAGCCGCCGACCGGGCGAAGGGGAGCTCGTTCGCGGTTTGACTTATTCATTCCGGCCCGCCGGAAAACACCCAATACTGTGAAAAGGAGGTGTGTTCGCAACTTATGGAATTCAATACGTTAAGCCTCATCCTTTGCATCGCACTGGTCGTGGTTGGCGCGGTCTGTTTCATCGTCGGCGTGACCTATCGCAAGAAGGTCGCGGAGAAGGAGATCGGAAGCGCCGAAGAAGAGGCCCGCCGCATCATCAACGAGTCCATCAAGGGCGGCGAGAGCAAGAAGCGCGAAATGCTGCTCGAAGCAAAGGAAGAAATCCATAAATCGCGTACCGAATACGAAAAAGAAGTAAAAGAACGCAGAAGTGAGATCCAGAAGCAGGAGCGCAGACTCCAGCAGAAGGAAGAATCGCTCGACAAGAAGCTCGATCTTCACGAAAAGAAGGAAGAGGATCTTGCCAAAAAGATCGCCGCCATCCAGACCCAGCAGGACGAGGTCGCGTCGTTAAAGCGCAGCCAGATGGAAATGCTGGAGAAGATCTCGGGTCTTACACAGGAGGAGGCCAAGGCCTACATCCTCAAGGGCGTGGAGGCCGATGTCCGCCACGAGACCGCCGTCAAGATCAAGGAGATCGAGCAGCAGTATAAGGAAGACGCCGACTCTCTGGCGCGCGAGATCATCACCACCGCCATCCAGCGCTGCGCGGCGGACCATGTGGCAGAAGCCACCGTCTCCGTTGTGCCGCTTCCCAACGACGAAATGAAGGGCCGCATCATCGGCCGCGAGGGCCGCAACATCCGCACCCTCGAGACCATCACGGGCGTCGACCTCATCATCGACGACACGCCGGAGGCCATCACCGTTTCGTCCTTTGACCCCGTGCGCCGCGAAATTGCGCGTCTGGCGCTTGAAAAGCTCATCGCCGACGGCCGTATCCACCCGACCCGCATCGAGGACATGGTCGAAAAGGCACGCCGCGAGGTCGACCACACGATCAAGCTCGAGGGCGAACGCGCAAGCTTTGAAACCGGCGTTCACAACCTGCATCCCGAGATCATCAAGCTCCTTGGCCGGCAGAAGTACCGCACCTCCTACGGCCAGAACGTCCTGAACCACTCCATCGAGGTAGCGCACATTGCGGGCCTTCTTGCCAGCGAGCTGGGCGTCGACGTGACGCTTGCAAAACGCGCGGGTCTTCTTCACGACCTCGGCAAGGCCGTCGACCACGAGATGGAAGGCAGCCATGTCCAGCTGGGCGTGGAGCTTGCGAAGAAGTACAAGGAGAGCCCCGTCGTCATCAACGCCATCGAGGCGCACCACGGCGATGTGGAGCCGCAGACGATCATCGCCTGTCTCGTGCAGGCAGCCGACGCCATTTCCGCCGCACGCCCCGGTGCGCGCCGTGAAAACGTCGAGAACTATATCAGAAGACTCGAAAAGCTCGAAGAGCTCACCAGCTCCTTCCCGGGCGTCGAAAAGTCCTATGCCATTCAGGCCGGCCGCGAGGTCCGCGTCATGGTCAAGCCCGAAGAGGTCACCGAGGACAACATGGTTCTGCTGGCCCACGATCTTGCCAAGAAGATCGAAGCAGAGCTCGAATACCCCGGCCAGATCAAGGTCAACGTCATCCGCGAGACCAAGGCCGTCGAGTACGCAAAGTAAGCAAAAAAACCTCAACCTTTCGGTTGAGGTTTTTTTGATGGGGATGCGCCTTGACTACGCGCATAATTTTTGTCCCAAAGGGACAAAATTCCACACTTGCAAGGCGATAGGTATTTTTCCGGTCGGCAGAGCCGCCGGATAAAATGAATTCCGATTTTATTTCGCCATCTGCGGATGGCGAAACTCTACGAGGTTTTTGTGCGTAGTTTACGCACTATGCGTTCTGAATGAGGTGCCAGAACGCGTTGGCGGTTGGCTCTATCAGGCTGTCCGGGTATTCATACTTCGCGGTATGAAGGGGCGCGTGGCTTTCTCCTGCGCCGATGCCGAAGAACGCGCCGGGGATGTGAAGAAGGTAGTGCCCAAAATCCTCGCTCCAGCGCATGGGGACCTCCAAAACGCGGCCGCCGGTGAGCGCCAGCACCTTTTTCGCGCACGCGGGGTCGTTTTCCGTCGCGGGGAAGACGTCCTGCTCTTCGAAGGAAAAGCCGAGCTCCGCCTCTTCACACAGCGCCTTCGCGCAGCCAAGCACCGCGGTGCGGAGCTTCTCTAAATCCGCGTTGTGCTCAGCCCGCAGCGTCAGCCAGACCTCCGCCTGCGCACACGCTGCGCCGAACGCCTTTTCGCCGAGCGCGGCGCCAATGACGGTGCAGAGCGTCATGCCGGTGTAGTGGCTGGGATCAGCCAGCTCGGGAAGGGCGCACAGGAGCTTTCCGACGGCAAGGGCGGGATTTTTCCCGTTTTCGGGATAGGCCGCGTGCGTAGGAGCGCCGAGAAAGCGCAGCGTCACACCGCCGGATGCACAGGCAAACGTGCCGGGCCGGGTGAAAACAACGCCCTCCGGAAAGCCCGGCAGGTTGTGTGCGCCGTAAATTTCCGCGACACGCTCTTTTTCGAAGAGCTCACAGCAGGGCCCCGCACCGGCTCCCGTTTCCTCCGCGGGCTGAAACAGCAGGAACACGTCCCGGCCCACCGTTTTTCCTTCCAGCAAAAGCGCGACCGCGCAGAGACCTGCCGCGTGGCCGTCGTGTCCGCACAGGTGCGCCGCGCCGCCGTCGGGTGTCGCCAAAGCGTCAAAATCCGCGCGAAGGGCGATGGCGGGCTTTTTGGGCGCGTCCTCCCGGTGGGCACAATAAAAGCCCTCGCCGCAGGGATGCAGATCCAGCGTCGTGTGCGTGCGTAAAAATTCCTGCAAAAGCGCCTTCGTTTTCACCTCCTGCCCGGA
>CAKUJL010000079.1 GCA_934661715.1 uncultured Oscillospiraceae bacterium
GGTACGGAATGGCCCGTGCGCGGATCTTTTCGAGCGCAAAGCCGTTGACGTTGACGCTTCCCTCGGTCGGCTGAAGCTCGGCGGTGAGAATTTTGATGATGGTCGACTTTCCGGAGCCCGAGGGGCCGACCAGAAAGACGAACTCGCCGTCGTCGATTTTCAAAGACACACCGTTGAGCGCTCTCGTGCCCGTGTCGTATGTCTTTACCACATTTGTTAATTCGATCATGTTTTACTCCAGATTCTGCTGTTGCCGCGTCAGATGATGCGGTTCTCCCGCGAGACCAGATACTTTTTGACCATCAGCGCGACCTTGAAGATGATCGCGTCGTCAAACTCGCGAAGGTCCAGACCCGTGAGCTTCTTGATCTTCTCGAGCCGGTAGACGAGCGTGTTTCTGTGTACGAAGAGCTTTCTGGACGTCTCGGAGACGTTGAGGTTATTCTCGAAGAACTTGTTGATGGTGAACAGCGTCTCCTGATCGAGCGTGTCGATGGAGTTCTTCTTGAAGACCTCAGAAAGGAAAATTTCGCACAGCGTCGTCGGCAGCTGGTAGATCAGCCGGCCGATGCCGAGATTTTCGTAGTTGATGATGGTCTTTTCCGTGTCAAACACCTTGCCGACCTCGATGGCGACCTGCGCTTCTTTGAAGGAGTCTGCAAGCTCGCGCAGATGGCTGGCGACGGTGCCGATGCCGATGACGGTCTTGATGAAAAGCTCGGAGTGGAGCGTCTGCTCGATGGTCTGGGCAACCTTGATGAGCTCTTCTTTTTCCGTGTTCGGCTGGATCTGCTTGACCACGGCGATATCGGTCTCATTGATGGACAGGACAAAATCCTGCTGCCGGTCGGGGAACATCCCGGCCACCACGTCCACGGACGCGACGTCCGCACGCCCCACCTGCCGGATGAGGAACACCGCGCGCGGCACATCGGTCACGAAGTGCAGCTCCTTGGCGCGGATATAGACGTCGCCCGGCAGAATATTGTCGGTGATGATGTTTTTGACAAAGGTACCCTTGTCATGCTTTTCCTCGTAATAGGTCTTCGCGCCGTTGAGCGCAACGTAGGCCATAACGCACAGACTCTTTGCGATCTCGTCGTCGCCCTCGGCAAAGACGGCGTAGTCAAAATACGCGCTCCAGCTGATCAGAGGCTTAAAGGTCTTCTTGTCGACGACGACAATGGAATCCGGCGCACTGTTGAGCCGGATGACCGCCTCCGGCCATTTTTCGCCGATCAGGGACGTATCACTGCAGGAAATGACGTTGCTGTCGGCGTCGATCACGCCGATGGTGCGGTCGGTAGCTTCCTTCATCTGTACGATGACACTCTGAAAAATGCGACTGGACATGGTGAGCCCTCCTAATAGTATTACCTTTTACACAAACAACCATTGACATAATACTACGTTTTTATCGTTTGCGCAAGAGGGACTTGACATTTTATTTCAAAATGGGCACACTTTTTTGTAGCTTTTTCATAGTTTTTCGTCATTTGCTCCAAAGCGCTGGGAATTTCTTACGCAATTCGCAAGCAGGATTTTTTCGTCAAAATCACAAGGGCTGGTGATCAGCCGCTCCGTTTCCCCCATATCCAGTTCTGAAACAGCCCCCGGCGCGAGGCTTCCGAGCCACAGCCCGCCCTCGGCCACGCGCTTTAAGTAGGTAAGCGGCATTCCCCGCGCGGCCATCATCCGGCGCACCTGATGAAACTTTCCCTCCTGCACGCGCACGGCGCTTCTGCCTTCTCCGAGTGGTATGAGCACCGCAGGCAGGCACGAAAGCCCGTCGGAAAGCGTTAGCCCTTCCGCAAAGGCGCGGACGTCTTCTTTGGAAGCCAGAGCCTCGTGCTCGCAGTAATACGTCTTCCAGACACCGTGACGGGGGCTGATGATGCGGTGGGCGAGCTGGCCGTCGTTGGTAAGGAGTAAAAGCCCCTCGGTGTCCTTGTCCAGCCTTCCGACGGGCATGACGCCGAATTTGCGGTAGCGCTCGGGGATCAGGTCCATGACGGTTTTCTGCCGGGGGTCGTCCGCCGCCGTCAGAAAGCCCGCGGGCTTGTTGAGGACGATCAAAGCCGGACGCAAAAGCTCGACCGCCTCGCCGTCCAGAAATATTTCCACAGACGTTTCGTCAAACTTTTCGCTCTCGTCTCTGGCTGTGACGCCGTTTACCGTGACGCGTCCCGCGCGGATGGCGCTGCGCAGCTCCTTTCGAGAGCCCGCCTGTGCGCTTGATAAGATTTTGTCCAGTCTCTGCATGTTTGCTCCTTTTCTCGCAGCATATTATTCACGAAATCTCCATAGGTTGTACCACCAAAATATCAGGAGGGACCTGCATGGTGATTATGACCGCCAAAGTTTCCAAAAGAAAGCTGCTCATCGTCCTCGTGCTGCTTGTGCTTGCAGCCGCCGTTCTCATCACGTGCCTGAAAAAGGCCGGCTCCAGCGAGCCGCCGCAGGATGCCAGCGAAGATGTAGAAGAAGTCGGCACGAACGAAGCGCGTGTGGCCTTCCTCGCACAGTTCGGCTGGCAGGTACAGGAGGAGCCTGTGCAGACGCAGAAGGTGCTCGTGCCGGAGGACCCGTCGGAGGTGTTCCTGCGGTATAACGAGCTCCAGCTCTCGCAGGGCTACGATCTGCTGGACTACAGCGGCAAAACGCTCACGCGCTATGTCTACCAGATCACAAACTACCCCGGAACCGACGGCGTCTATTTTGCGACGCTTCTCGTGTATGACGACGCCGTCGTGGGAGGAGACGTCGCGTCCAGCCGCCAGAACGGCGTCATGCACGGCTTTTCGATGCCCGCGGCGCAGACGACGGGGCTTCTTCCCGTCACGGAAGACAAAGAAATTTCATAAAATATATCATATCAGAAAAATTACCTCTTTACAACTCGCCATATCGGAAGTATAATACAGACAAATAAAAAATATATGTCTTCAGGGCAGGGTGTGATTCCCGACCGGCGGTGATAGTCCGCGCGCGAAAGCAGAACCGGTGTGATTCCGGTACCGACAGTACAGTCTGGATGAAAGAAGATAGCGCGGCAGATTCGGGACTCACAGCATCCTGAACGCATGCCGCCTGTTGAAGCGCCCGAAGAAATCTTCGGACGCGTTTTATTTTATATATAAAAGTAAAGAAGGGTGACACGTATGAAAGCATCAACACTACAGCTGCTCCAGGAAAACCTCTCGTTCCTCGGCGTCAGCTTCGTGGTCGTGGCCGTCATTATCCTTGCGGCGCTCGGCTCGGAGCTCCTCGTCATGCAGAAGCGCCACCGGTTAAAGCGTACCCGCGCGATAACCTTCATCGCCATGTTCTCGGCGATCGCGGCGGTTCTGCACATCATGGACCTTCCCCTGTTCTTCGCGCCGTCGTTTTACAAGCTCGACTTCAGTGAGCTTCCCGTCATGGTCTGCGCGTTTTACATGGGCCCCGTCGCCGGCGTCACGTGCGAATTTCTGAAGATCGTCCTGAAGCTTCTCATCAAGGGCACGTCCACGGCCTTTGTCGGCGACCTTGCAAACTTCCTCGTCGGCTGCTCGTTCGTGCTGCCCGCGGCCATCTGCTATCAGGCGACGCTCAGCAAAAAGGGCGCGGTGTGGTCGCTTGCGCTTGGAACGATCGTCATGAGCGTCTTCGGAAGCCTCTTTAACGCGTGGTACCTCATTCCGAAGTTCTCCGAGCTCTTCGGTCTGCCGCTGGACGCCATCATTTCCATGGGCACGCAGGTAAACCCCGCGATCACGAATCTGCCGACGCTGGTTCTGTTCGCCGTCGTGCCGTTCAACGTCGTAAAGGGCGTTCTCGTCTCCGGCTTTACGATGCTTCTGTACAAGCGCGTCGAGCGCGTGTTCTTCCGCCGCACAAGAAAAGAAGCCTGCGTCCAGAAGGCGCACTGAGAATCGTTAAACACCGCCAGCCTGCCGATACCCGCGGCGGGCTGGTTTTTTGTGGTTTTTGTCGGTTTGGTATGATATTTTCCCTGCCGGACATACTTTTTCTGGTTTGCATTTTGTCCGGCTTTCGGCTATAATTTGAAGACTAAATTCAGGAAGGAACCTGCCCATGAGAAAATCACCCAAGGATGAGGCGCTTCACGCACGCGGCGATCTCAAAAAAATCATCCGGCGCAAGCCCGTCGTGTTCGCCGTGTATCTGGTGCTGCGTCTGATCGTGCTGCTAAGCCTCGTCTCGGCCATCATCCGCCGGGAATATGAGAGCGCGTTCGTGTGCGTGCTGGTGCTGGTTTTGTTCATGCTGCCGTTTTTCGTGCAGAAGAATTTCGGCATCCGCCTGCCGAGCATGCTGGAGATCATCATCCTGCTGTTCATCTTCGCGGCGGAAATTCTCGGAGAGCTGCAAAGCTATTTCATCCAGTACCCCAACTGGGACACGATGCTCCACACGACGAACGGCTTTCTCTGCGCGGCGTTTGGTTTTTCGCTCATCGACATCTTAAACCGCAACTCGAAGGTCAAGTTCACGCTGTCGCCTCTTTATGTGGCGCTGGCCGCGTTCTGCTTTTCGATGACCATCGGCGTTCTGTGGGAGTTTTTTGAGTTCGGCATGGACAGGTTCTTCCATCTCGACATGCAGAAGGACACAGTTGTAAACACCATTTCCTCCGTCATGCTCGACCCCACGAACAGCAACATTTCTATTACCATTGACAACATTCACTCCGTCGCCGTCAACGGCCGCGACCTCGGCTTCGACGGATATCTCGACATTGGCCTGTATGACACGATGGAAGACCTCTTCGTCAACTTCATCGGCGCGACGGTCTTCAGCATCATCGGCTATTTCTATCTCAAGCGCCGCGGCGAAGGAAAATTCGCCAAAGCCTTCATCCCCACCATCGACGAGTCCGCTCTCGATAAGACCGGAAAGGAGCAAGACACCGAATCATGACCACAAATCCCCGCAAAGCCTGGCTGCAAACCTTTTTTCAGACGTATCCGCACGTCTGGTACTTGCTGATCTGGCTTGTTCATCTGATCGTTTTTTCCGCGATCGAGCACCTGATCGTCGACGATTACTGGGTATCGTATCTCCCCATCGACGACAAAATCCCCTTCTGCCGCTACTTCATCATCCCCTACTGCACGTGGCACCCGCTGCTGGCCCTGATGACGATCTACCTGTTTTTCTGCGACGCGCCCGCGTTCAAGCGCTTCATGGTCTACATCGGCCTCGGCTTCGGTCTTTCGATGCTCGTGTGCATCGTGCTGCCGAACGGGCAGAATCTGCGCCCGGCGAGCTTCGAGCAGAACGATTTTTTCACGTGGATGGTCAAAATGATCTATGCCGCGGACACGAACACGAACGTGCTTCCGAGTATGCACGTGGTCGGCTGCGCGGCGTTGACGCTTGCGTGCTTTGACGCGCCGGGTCTCAGACGGCGGCATTTGCAGTGGGTCATGCTGCCGCTCGGCATCCTCATCAGCGCCTCGACGGTTTTTGTCAAGCAGCACTCGTTGCTCGACGTTCTGACCGCCATCCCGCTTTGCATCGCGCTGTGCCTGCTCATCTACAGGCCCTTCCCGCGTGATCGGCTCAAAGCCCGCGCATAAGCCCTGCCCGTCCGGTTTTCCGGACGGGCTTTTTTGCGGGCAAAATGTTGTTTTTCCGGGAAAGCTGTGCTATATTGTAGGGTGTATTTTGGTTTTTGGAGGCAAGTCTATGTCCGACTTTTCGAAGTTCCGCTCGGCGCTCAACGGCTTTTCCCGCGCCGACGTCGTCAAATATATTGAAGAGACCTCATTGCAGCACCAGAAGGCGCTCAAGCAGTTAGACGCCGAAAAAGCGCAGCTTTCCGCGGAAAACGAGCAGCTTTCGCAGGAAAATGAGCGCCTGAAGGCCGATTTTGAACGTTTGCAGCGCGAACACGACCAGCTCAAAAAGGACGACGAGGCGCTTCAGGAGCAGATCGTGACGCTCTCGCAGGAGGCAAGCGAGCTTGCCGAAAAGGCGGACGCGGCGCAGAAGGAGCTGGAGCTCGCCAACGCAAAGCTCCCGGTTGAGCCTGCGCCCGAGGAAGCGGCGGAGTCTGAGGAAGAACCCGAGCCCGGCGAAGAAGCGTTAGAGTCGCAGGAGCTTGCCGCCTACCGCCGCGCCGAACAGGCCGAACGAAACGCCATGCTGCGGGCCAGACGCCTTCGTGAGCAGCTGAACCTTCTTTGCGAGCAGTCCAAGGACCGCTATCTCGACGCCGGAGAAGAGCTCTCCGCGCTCACCTCCGATCTTTCCGCGTCTCTTTCGCGCTTGCAGGAGACGCTTGCCGACATTCAGGTCATCTTCGACGACGCAGAAAACGCGTTCGACGAATTGCAGCTTCCCGTTGAAGCCGCGGAAGAAGAATAATCCAGACGCAAAACCGGCGCCGCTTTCTGCGGCGCCGGTTTTTTATCGTTTGCGTTATTGCAGCTTCATCGGCGTGAGCTGGAGGTAATCGTCCAGCGTGCCGTCATTGAGGCAGCATTCGATGATCTGCCGGCCCAGCGGGTCAAGATCGTCGGTGAGATACTGCTTGATCTGGTCTTTGAAGAAGTCCGTGAGGATCTTCGCGCCCGCGTCGTAGCCCTCTTCCCCGAGCTTCGACTGCGTCTCGGGGCGAAGGAAGGTCTGACGGACGTACTGACCGTCGAGCTTCATGTCAACTAAGGCATAGCCGAACAGCGAGCAGCGGGCGGGCGTCAGGTGCTTCGCCTTGATTTCGCCGTTGTGCCGCGCGAGATATTCTCGTGCGACCCACTCGCTCATGAAGCCGATTTTATATGCGCCGATGTGCTGGTTCGGAATGAGAGCGTTGAGCGTCTTCGGGCAGGCCATGATCTGCCGGAGAAGCAAATTCGCCTGCGTCACGCGAAGACCCGTCGCAAAGGGCCAATACGAGCCCACGCCCTCGCTCTTCATGCCGCCTCCACCGTCGACGATGCTGGGGTTCTTGAACCCGCGCGGGGAAACGAGCCGCCAAAGCCACGCAAGAGACGGCGGAATGATATGAAGCAAGCCCATCACGCCGTAGTTCGGCTGTTCCGCCGTCGAGGGCGGCATACGCACACCGAAGCTTCGCACGTCGACCGAAATCGGTTCACGCGGGACGATATGCTCGATCATGTCGCGCGGGATAATGACGCGCGGGTTCGGGCACGGCTGCCCGTTCGAGTCCTTCACATGCTCCCAGAT
>CAKUJL010000080.1 GCA_934661715.1 uncultured Oscillospiraceae bacterium
ATTCTTAGGATTTCTTAAATTTTCGGGAAAACCGGGAAAATGGTGCTATACTGAAAACTGATGAAAACATTTCATTTTATGGAATGTTTTCATAGCCGCCGCAGCGGCGTAGTTTTCGTATGAGACGTCTTTTGAAGCCTAACCGTGCGAAGCACGGCTCTTACAGGCTTCAAAGGATTTCATGAAAATCAAAGATTTTCATGAAATAATAGTATTATACTGGAAAAAAATAAACGCCGCGGGAACTGTTTGGCGCGGAGAAGCGTCTAACAACTACCCGTGAACGGAAAGGAGTGCGCGATGGAAAAGAGGAGAAGACTTTCGCTCGTGCTGGCACTTTGCCTTCTTTGCGGCCTTCTGACCGGCTGCGCGAAGGAGCCGGAAGCGCCTGCCGCACCGGAAGAAACGGCCTCGGAGGAGGCTGCGGTACAGGAAGCAACGCCGGAACCCGAGCTAGAGCCGGAAGCGCCGCACCTTTATGAGCCGGAGAAGGGCCAGTGGGGAAGCTATGCGGATATTTACGAGGCGTATTTTATCGACGAGCCGAACGGCATGGCGCTGGCCAGAAGCGCTTTTCCGACGGCGCAGATGCTCGACCTCGATCAGAACGGCGTGCCGGAGTTTGCGCTTTACTACGGCGTGACCACGGCAGGGGAGACGCTCGACGTTTTTACCATCGAAGACGGGACCGTCAAGCGGCTGAACGACGTGCTCTCGTGGGAATACTTCCGGAACAAGGAAGACCGGCGGGACATTCCGCCCATCGACGCGCCTGCCTCGTGGGATATCATACTGACCGACAGCACATACATGTATCTCGATACGCGCATTTTGCCGTTCGATTGGGACTACGGCGCGTTTTCCCCAAGGCTGGACGCGAAGACCGGGGAGACCTTCTGGATGCTCAGCGCCCGGCAGTATGACGATGACGGCGTTGCTGTGGATGATGGATTGACGTATAACGAGACCGGCGCCTACTGGCGCTTTGAAGATGCAGACGGAAAAATGCAGGCTGTGCGGCTCCGAGCCTTCGGCATGGACTGGGACGACAGCCAGCCGTATCTTGGCTACGCCATTTTCCCCGACTCTGAACCGATGGAAGTGACCGCAGATCAGAGTTGCGCCGTAACGATTAACGGCGAGCGCTCGAAGGAAATTACGGAGAACTTCGTAGCCGAGCGCGAAGTGGCCTACCCGCCATTAAGCACAGCGCCGGAGGCGAGCCGAAGGGTCGATCTTTACGCGCTGTGCAATCTGGAAGGCGAACTGCTGGCCAGACGCTTTTTCCGGAGCTTCCACGCCTCGCCGACGGAAGACGATCTGCTGGTCACGGCAAAGACAGCCCTCTGCAAGGTCTTTACCTCAAACGACAGGAGCCGGTATAACGCCTATTTGACCGCTCTGGAAACGGGCGGCGCGGAAGAGGCAATCAAGAAGTATTACGAGGACTTTTCGGATGTTTTGACGCAGGACTGCATGGACAGCTGGATGGCCGCTCGGACGCCTTTAAAATATGACAAGCTGCTCAATGAGAGCGATTGCAACACGGACGTGACGGATATTTCGCTGGAAGAGTATCAGCGTTATGACGACGCCGTCACGTACAGCTTCACCGTCACGATGGTGCTCTATGATTTCAGCGCGAATATGGAGTCGGAAAAGACCGTGATGGGGCAGATTCAGGTCGGCACCGAAGAAAACCTCGTGCGCAAGCTGTCCATTGACGACGGGCAGAACTGGATGCCGGACATTTGCGCTTTGCCGCAGGCTGTGGTAGAATAGAGAAGTTGACATAATGAAAATCCTGAAAGGAGCATACATATGAAAAAAAGATGGATTGCGCTGCTTCTGGCGCTGACGATGGCGGTTTCGCTGCTTGCGGGCTGTACACAGAAAACCGAAACGAAGCCTGAGCCCGAGCAGGGCCAGACCGAGCAGGAGCCCGCGCAGGAAGAAAATCCGACCGAGCCCGTGACCCCGCAGGAGCCCGAGAAGACCGACGAGCCGGCCCCTTCGGAAGAAGACAAACCCGACGAGCCCCAGCCCGAGGAGCAGGAAGCCGAGCTCACCCCCGAGCAGAAGCGGCGGAAGGAGATCGAAACGCTTGTGGCGGAAACGGAGATCACCGCGCGGGACAAGGACCTTGCAAACCCCTTCGTGGAGGAGGCCGTGCGGTATCAGCTCACGCAGTATCTGTACGATAACTGGGACAGCGAGGCGCTGCCGGTCGCGACATACTTTGAAGACGACGATTTCCGCATGAACATTTACCAGAACTCGCTCGAAGCGTACACCTGCGCTCTGACCCGCACGGACAGCTTCGACGAGCGCTATGTCCGCGTCACGGCAGACGGCGCGGAGGCCATCACCCCGGCCACGACGGCGGCAAAGGAAGCGTCCGTTTCGGCGGAGGTCCTAGAGCTTGTGGACGGCGCGAAATTTGACAAGCGCTACGACGGGTACTACTTTGACGACCAGATGGACAAAAAGACGAACGAGGCCTTCCGGAACTACGCCTCGCAGGCGCTGAACGCGTTCAAAACGACGCTGGAGGCATTCAAGAAGGAATGGAGCGTCGTGTTGGACGATGCGTTCCGGTCGACGGTCTCGTTCGATGAAAACGACCAGTTCGTGTTCGAACTGCAAGGCAAGACCAGCTACTGGTTAGAGCTTCGCTACCAGCCCGCGTGCGGCCTTTGGTCGGATATCAGTCTGGTGCCGAACGAGGAAGCGGACTGGGAGCTCGACGCGTCGAAGCTCACGGATACGTATCTTCTCTCGCTCGTGACCACCTTGGAGATCGGCATGACGTCTGCGCCCTTCACCTTTGACCGGCCGAAGGACCTTTCGCAGGAACAGCTTTGGCTGATGTTCCTGCTGCTCACGCCGAGTCATGAACTGGAAGCAACATACAATCGTTCGGATAAGATGTATCACGTCACGCAGGAAATGATGGAAGATACGCTGAGTCATTATCTGGAATACTACCGGTTTGATCTCGCGAAAAACCCCGGCTATGACGCGGCAAGCGGCGAAATCGTCGTGCCGATGGTCTCCGGCTTCGGCGGCTGGCGGTCTTACAAGCTGCGCGACAAGAGCGTCGACGGCAATACCGTCACCTTCACCGTCGACTACGGCGCGGGAGACGATATGGAACTCACTTCACCCGAGTACGCGAAGACCTACACCATCACCTTCCACCGCGGAAGTTACTGGTACGACTCCGTCGTGGAGGCCCCTCTGGCATAAACGCACAGACCCAGCGCACCTCCGGAAAACCTGTTTGCAGAACAACACTTTTTGCTGAAAGGAGCGCTTTTTATGAAAAAACGAGGCCTGATCTGTTTGCTTCTCTGCGCTCTGCTGCTGCTTTGCGGCTGCGCACCGAAGGCATCTTCGCAGGAGGAAACTGTGCAGTGGGACACGAAGCCGGTCAATTGCCCGCTGCAATCGGCAACGGTTCTTAGTGAATTTCTTGCGGCTGGATACAATGTAATGGTCGACCCGAACGACTCGGAGGAGACGGTCAACCGCGCGTCATTCGTCCTGCGCGACAAGGAAAAAACCTACACCGAGGGCGGAAACTACGTGCTCGTCGCGAACGTCATCAGCGCCAACACCGATCAGGGAAGGGCCCTGAGCCTGTCCTTCTTCGGAGAAGAGGGCGCGGAGAAACCCGCAAATTTAGACGACTGGAAGACGCAGCTGGGATTAGCGGAGACGTTTTACGGACTGGAAAAAGGGGCGCTTTATGACGCGCTCTCCATCGTAATGGCGGAGAACAAGGAGCCGCCGTTTGAATTTGGCGTTCTGGGCGCGTACTGCCGCGTGCGTTACCGCGCTGACCGGGCGTGGCTGACGATTTACCTCACACAGTCGGAAGACGCGATGCAGCTTCTCATGGATACGCCCATGTGCCGTGTCCTTTTGGAGCGCTACTGGACGACGGACTGGAACGGACAGTATACGAGGCTTAAGCCGTATTTTGAGACCGCGGCGGAGGACCCCACGAGCTTTGAAAACGCGGTCATGGCATATTACGACGGCTATGAGCCGCTTCTGACGGAGGACTGCCTGACCTCGTGGATGAGCGCGCGGACGCCCTATAAGTACGACAAGTTCGCGATGGACAATGACTGCCGCGTGACGCCGGGAAATGTGGACTTCGCGGTCTACCAGCGCTATGACGACGCGGTAACGTATTCGTTCACGATGAAGCTCACGATCGAAAACGGCGCGGGGGAAAGGCGGCGCGGGATGTGACCGGCCAGATCACGTTTGACACCGCACATAATCGGGTTTCGAAGCTGACCTTCGACAAGCTCGACCTTCCGTTTGAAGCGCTCTCCCAACAGGCGTATGAGCACTACTGCGAGACGGTCGACGAGCTGTTCCTGCGCCTTTCCAACACGCGGCAGACAGAGCCAGAGACCACGGTCATCACCGGCCTTGCGGGTCTTCCGTGGGCAAAATTTGACGAAGACACCGTAAACGGCGACTCCGGAAAGCCGATGAAGCGTCTTCTGCACGTGGACACGGACAGCGAACAGTTCGATGCCTATGTCGCTGTATATTACGCCCCCGGCGTGACGCGGCAGGGCTTTGGCGGCGTGTTCCGGCAGTACCCCGACGCGGAAACCGGCACGCTGCTTTCCAGCACGACCGCCTACGCGCAGGGTATGATCGTGCAGACGATCGCGATTGCCAAGGACGGCGCGACTATTTCGGAAAACGACCTCGTCACCCACGAAATGGAGCTCATGACGCAGGTGCAGGAAATTCTGGGACAGAGCAGATAAGGGGGAGTTTTGTGCTATCGTTCGATATCTTCAACGAACCGCAGGAGACAAGCGCAGAAGCTTTGCAAAAGCTGTTTGACATTTGCTTTGATACCTGTGATATGTTCTCCCTGTCGAGCTATCCGTGGATTGGACAGGATGGTACGATGGAACGGGCGTTAGCCACCTTCATGGTGCACCGGATGAACACAATGCATTGGTTCTGCCAATACGCGCTGGAGGAAGAACACCCGATACACCTGAGAATATACCCGCTGAACGAGCAAACAAAGAACATTCTGCGCACGCATTATCGCGGCCTGTTCCTTGACGATTGGAGCAAAAACGGACAGAGGTGGAGACCATCGCTGGAAGACCTCTGCTTCTTCCGGAACGGAAAGCTACTGTTTGGAACGCTTTCGCACGAGCATATGTGCGGGGCTTATCCAGAAGACGATGCGGCGCTTGCGCAGCGCTTCAGAGACGCACTCCCCGGCTGGGAAGAGCCCGGCCGGTTCCCGGATGAGCAAATCACGCTCCCGGAGTTCTGACACACGAAAAAACGCATCCACCGAGCGGTGGATGCGTTTTTTATCATTCGGATTCGTGTGCCGATTTTCCGGCGGTCATGGCCTCGTGCTCCTGCTTCAGCTCGTCATGGAGCTCCAGCGAGTTCCAGCCCTGATTGGTTTCCGTCAGAACCGCCTTGAGGGGCACCGGCGGCAGGCGCGAGGCCTTGAGCAGCGTCAGAAAGGTGTTTACCATCGGCTGCGAAAAGCCGCAGAGCACGAGCATCGGCTCCGGGAAATTTTCGCCGTCATAGACGCTTTCGAAAGTGCCAAGCAGCCCCGTAAACGAGCCGAGGCTTTGCAGATACTCCCGCTTTTCGACCGGCCGGACTCGAACGCCCAGCTTCATCGCCGCCATGCGCAGCTTCGCCAAATGCTTTGCCGGAAGATTGTAGGATAAGATCAGCTGCTTCATGCAGAAACCTCCGTCTCTTTTTCGCGCAGGAAGCCGAAATAGACGATCATCGCGGCGATCGACCAGAAATAGACCATCATATATGGCTCTTCAAAAATGTTTTCAAAGAAGCAGTGGATGAGAACGCCGAGAAGACCGCAGAACATGCCGACGACCAGCGGATAATTGCGGCTCTTTTTCTGCGTCCACTGCGCGTGCGTGCGGAAAATGCTGCGGCAGGCGGCGAAGATCATGCCGAGGAGCATGATGACGTAGCCCGCCAGACCCAGATAGCCGGTCTCGACCAGCGTTTTGAGATAGTAATTGTCGAGATAGAAATACTGCACGTAGTCCAAAACCTGGTTCTGCATCGCGACCGCGCCGCCGAACATGCCGTGGCCCACGCCGGTCCACACGCCGTAGGTCTGCAAAAGCTCTAATCCCAGCGGCCATCTGCCGCCGCGGCCGCCGTTGGTGTTCGCGTCGACAAAGTCCTGCGTGAACAAAAAGCCGATGCGCGTCCTGACAAACGGGATCATGGCGAGGACGACCAGACCCGCCGCCAAAAGCAAAAACAGCCGCCGGTCGACAAGCAGGATAAAAAGCAGAATTGCCGCCGCCATCGCGACCCACGCGGCGCGCGACATCGTAAACAAACACGCAAAGCACATGCAGAAGGTCGCAAGCCATGCGAGGGCCTTTTGACCCGGCTTTTCCGCGTAATAGGCCAGCGCCGCCGTCATCGGCACGAACAGCACCATGAAGTCTCCCATGATGTTGGGGCTTCCGAAGATCGAGTACACGCGCGTGCGCACCGCCGTCTCCGCCTGCGCAACCCAGTTCGACGGCATCGGGGCCTTGGTGATATACTGGTAAATGCCGTGAAGCGATAAGACAAAGGCCAAAGACACGAGTGTCAGGTACAGCGTCATGCAGTCGCGGTCATTGCGGATGAGCCGCGTGACGATGTAGAACCACAGCAGGTACTGGCACGTTGCGCGGAAGCCCGAAACTTGAATGGACGGGTACTGGCACACGAGGCACAGAAGTGCGAAGCAGACCGTGAGAAACACCGCCATCGGAAGATCGAGGGGGTTCAGCTTCGCAGGTACCGGACGCGCGGCTTTTTTGCGCTCCCAGATGATCCAGACGATGCAGAAGACGAGCAATGCCTCGTCCCACACGGAAGACACCACCGGGATGGCCAGCATGTCGCGCAGCACGTAGTCGATGAGCACGTAAAGCCCGATGGCAAAGAGCAAAATGGTCGTCATGCCGCCACTAAACAGCCAGCCAAAAACGCGGCTATTTCTGCCGCAGGTGAAGACCGCGCGGTAAATTTTGTAGAGGACGGAGGATTCAACCCATGCTTTGCTCGTTCCGCGGGCAGAAAGCCGTTTGTTGACGCCGGACAAAAAGCG
>CAKUJL010000081.1 GCA_934661715.1 uncultured Oscillospiraceae bacterium
TGGTGTTGATTGGGGTGAGGGTCCACCTGTTCCCATACCGAACACAGAAGTTAAGCTCACTTCCGCCGACAATACTTGCCGGGTGACTGGCCGGGAAGATAGGTAATGCCAACACAAAGGATCAGCGAAAGCTGGTCCTTTGATTTATCCATTGGTGCTGATTGGGACGAGGGTCCACCTGTTCCCATACCGAACACAGAAGTTAAGCTCGTTTCCGCCGACGATACTTGCCGGGTGACTGGCCGGGAAAATAGGTAGTGCCAATGCTGCAAGGCCGCTTGTCGAAAGACAGGCGGTCATTTTTGCCTATGATACGTAAAAAACAGCGGCTGCCGAATCTGGCAGCCGCTGTTTTACGGTTCAATTGATGTTCATGGAATCAAAAACGTCGCGCGGCAGAATATCGGCCATTTCGATGAGCTCCTGCCGGAAGCCGCCGGTGTAGTCGAACTTGACCATCGGCGTGCGAAGCTCGGTCGTAAGACCCTCCGGAGCCCGAAGTGTCAAAGAAAGCGCTGCGGAGGTGCCGCCGGAGGACGGGGCCGTGATGACGAACGTGCCGCCGTGGGCTCTGGCTGTCGCGCGGACGATCGCAAGACCAAAGCCGCCGCCCTTGCGGAAATCCGGCTTGTACGGTCGATCGGTCAGACAGCCGAAGACGTCCTGCAGGCGGTCGTCCATCGAGCCTTCGTCGCGCACCTCGATGATCGCGTAGTCCTCGGTCAGCGCAAGGCAGAGGCCAATCTCGCCTTTTTCCTGCGTGTGGCGGATGGCGTTGGAAATGAGGTTATAAATCGCGCGGGAGAGGCGAAGCGGGTCGAGCCACGCATAGGCCATGTGCTCTGGAAGCGTCAGGCGCAGCGTGTAGCCGCAGGCGGCGCAGAGCGGTTCTGCCGCGTCATAGAGCGATTGCAGGAAATTACAGAGCTCCGTTTTCTCGCGCTTGACCTGCAGCTCTCCGTTGATGGCCGCGGGCGCGTCCTGAATGTTGCACAGCAGGTGCATCAGGCGGTAGTGGCTCTGGTTGATCGTCGCCATCGAGCGGTCGATCGACGGGTTCTCGAGCCCCTCAAGCTGCGGAAAGAGCGGAGACGAGGCGCTGAAGAGGTTTGTCAGCGGCTCGCGCATAGCCTGCGCGATGGCCGAGAGCGTGCCGAGACCGACGCTGGGGCTCGGCTTTTCCGGAAGCGCCAGATAGAGTACACCGTCCAGAAACTCGGAGCGTCTGGCCGGGAGCGTCTTTTCCTCAAGCTTCAGAAACACGCCGTCTTCTTCGGAATCGGTGACGATGCTTTCTGCGTCCTGCTCGGGCTCAATGCCGTAGGCCGCGGCTGCGGGGTTCGCGTAAAGAATTTTTCCGCCGCAGACGAACACGGCGGGCTGGGACACGGCGTCAAAGGTTTCAAGCTGCTTTCTCGCAGTTTCCTCCATAAGAAATCCCCCTTTTGTTATAGTTTTACCGGGGCTGCAAAATCAATCCAGTGCGTCAGTGGGAAATACTTCAAACAAATCCGGCAATATCTGTATCTCAAATAATAGCGGATCGCGTCGAAAAAAGCAAGAAAAAAGAATGTCGAAAAATGTCGAAAACAGCATCTTTCAGCATGTTTTTCTGGACATTTTTCGACATCGATGGGAATTATTTCTGCTTCAGCAGATCGCGGATCTCGGTCAGCAGGAGCTCTTCCTTCGTGGGCTCCGGCTCTTCGGACTCGGGTTCGGGCTCGGCCGGCTTTTCCAGCTTCTGCTTCGCGGCGTTGAATGCCTTGACCACCAGGAACACGACGAACGCGACGAGGACAAAATCCAGAACCGTCGTCAGGAACGTGCCGATCCCGATCACGACCGCCTCTTTAACGACCGTGCCTGCCTCGTCAAGCACCGCCGGACTCAGCGTAATGTTGAGCGTCGACAGGTCGATGCCGCCGATGAGATAGCCGATCAGCGGCATGAACACGTCGTTGACCAGACTCGTCGTGATCTTGCCGAAGGCCGTCGCGATGATCACGCCGATGGCCATGTCCATCACATTGCCGCGGGAAATGAATTCCTTGAACTCATTAAAGAACTTCTTCATAAGCTGTATCTCCTTTTTGCTTTCAAGCAGTGGGGCTATTATGCGCTTCTCAAGGCGCCCCTTGCGGCAAGGGGAGCTGGCGCCGAAGGCGTCTGAGGGGATTGAACGTTGGTCGCCCGACGCAATCGGTAATTTGATACTGCCCACTGCACAATCCCTCAGTCAGCTTCGCTGACAGCCCCCTTTACACAAAGGGGCCTTTGGTGCGCTGCAATCCTTTTGTGCGGTTACTTTTTCGGAACCAGAACCGCTTTGCCGCCCATGTAGGGCTGAAGGACCTTCGGAATCGTAACGGTGCCGTCTTTTTGCAGGTGGTTTTCCAGGAACGCGATGAGCATTCTGGGGGGCGCGACACAGGTGTTGTTGAGCGTATGCGGAAGGTAGGTCTTGCCGTCTTCGCCCTTGACGCGGATGCCGAGTCTTCTCGACTGGGCGTCTCCGAGGTTCGAGCAGGAGCAGACCTCAAAATACTTCTTCTGCCGCGGGCTCCAGGCTTCGATGTCGCAGGACTTGACCTTCAGATCGGCCAGGTCACCCGAGCAGCACTCGAGCTGGCGGACGGGGATCTCGAGGTTGCGGAACAGCTCGACAGAGTTTTTCCACAGCTTATTGTACCAGTCCATCGACTCTTCAGGCTTGCAGACGACGATCATTTCCTGCTTCTCAAACTGGTGGATACGGTACACGCCGCGCTCTTCAAGTCCGTGACTGCCGACTTCCTTGCGGAAGCAGGGAGAATAGGATGTGAGCGTCAGAGGAAGCTGCGCCTCGGGAAGCACCTGATCGATAAAGCGGCCGATCATCGTGTGCTCGGAGGTGCCGATGAGATAGAGGTCTTCGCCCTCGATCTTGTACATCATCGCTTCCATCTCGGGGAAGGACATGACGCCTTTGACCACATCGCCGTGCATCATGAACGGCGGAATGACGTAGGTAAAGCCCTTTTCGTCGATCATGAAGTCACGCGCGTAGGCAAGCACCGCCTCATGCAGCCGCGCGATATCGCCCAGCAGATAGTAAAAGCCCATACCGGCCACGCGGCCCGCGGCGTCCTTGTCGATGCCGCCAAAGCTCTGCATGATATCCACATGGTGCGGAATTTCATAATCGGGAACGATGGGCGCACCGAAGCGCTCGACCTCGACGTTGCAGCTGTCATCCGGGCCGATGGGAACCGACGGGTCAATGATGTTCGGGATCACGTACATGATCTCGCGGATACGCGCGTCCATCTGCGCGATTGCGCCGTCGAGTTCGGCCCGGCGGTCGTCGTCTGCCTTGACGGCGGCGTTATTCTGGTCGATCTGCGCCTGAAGCTCTGCTTTTTTCGCTTCGTCATCGCACTTTTTGAGCTGGCCGTACAGCGGGCCGTTGGCCTTCGAGAGCTTATTTCGCGCGGCCTTGAGGCTTTCGACCTCGGCGATGGCGGCGCGGCGCTTCTGGTCGAGCTCGACCACCTCGTCTACCAGCGGCAGCTTTTCGTCCTGAAATTTCTTGCGGATGTTTTCCTTGACAGCATCCGGATTTTCCCGTAAAAATCTAATGTCAATCATGTTCTATGCTCCTCTTACTGCTCCTGAAGCGTTTCGTAAGCCGCCAGCGCGTCCTCGGACAGACATTCCTTATAGCGCCCCACGGTTTCCATGGCCCGGGAGAATGTGACATTTCCTTCGTGCGTATCGCAGCTGAGCGCGGTCAGAAGCGCGTCATACGCCTGCCGCGTGTGGTCCAGCTCCTGCTCCTTGTCGCGCAGTACCTGCTGGTCGGCGGATTCCTCTTCCTGCGAAGCCTGTAACAGCTGATCGTTGAGCGCGGTCTCTTCGTCGAGCTTTTTTTGCGTCTCCTCAAGCTGCGCTTCGAGCGTCTGCTTTTCGTCCTGTAACATCCGGTTCTGCTCCTGCAGCTTCACGGCGTTATCGAGCGCACTTGTCGACGCGGCGCTGAGCTCACTGATCGTGCTCTTGGAGCTGTGCGTCTGCAAAATGAGCGACAGCAGCACCAGCAAAAACGCCACGGCAAACAAAATTGCCATGTACCGCAGAAGCGCGGCCTTCCGAGCGTCGCTCAAAGGTGCGGGCGGCTGGGATACCTGATTGGTTTTCTTTTCTTCGTCCACTACGGCTGCTCCTTTCCAAGGGCCTTGGCCAGCGCCTCATAGAGCCGCTGCAGGTCCTCCTGTCCGTAATATTCCAGTTCAATTTTGCCCTTGCGCTTGCCGGAGACGATCTTGACCCCGCGGCCAAGACGGCGCGAGAGCGTCTTTTCGCATTCGGCAAGGTAGTCGACCTCGACGGGCTTCGGCTCCGGGGCCTTGACAGCCTTCGAGAGCTTTTTGCACATCGCCTCCGTCTGCCGGACGGAAAGCTGCAAATTGATGACCTTCTGCGCGACGGCCAGCTGCTGCCGCGTATCCTTGAGGGACAAAAGCGCCCGCGCGTGTCCGGCGGTGAGCCTGCCCTCTTCCACAAGGGAAAGAAGCTCGTCCGGAAGGCTCAGTAAGCGCATCGCGTTTGCAACGGCGGGGCGGGATTTGCTGACCCGGTCGGCAACCTGCTCCTGCGTGAGCCCATATTCTCCGATGAGCTGCTGATAGCCCCGCGCCTCTTCGATGGGCGTCAGGTCCGAGCGCTGGAGGTTTTCAATGAGCGCCAGCTCCATTGCCTTTTTGTCGTCCGCTTCAATGACGACGACGGGCACCTCGCGAAGACCCGCAAGCCTTGCCGCCCGCCAGCGGCGTTCACCGGCGATGATCTGATAATATCCCGAGTCCAGAAGCCGGACGGTCAGCGGCTGGATGACGCCGTGCTGCCGGATGGAGTCGGCCAGAGCCGAGAGCTCTTCCTCGTCAAAATTTTTGCGCGGCTGGAGCCGGTTCGGCTCGATTTTCTGAAGGGGCAGAAGAAGCGGGCTCTGCTGCGGCGCACTCTGCATGGCGCTTTCGCCGAGCAGCGCACCGAGTCCCTTGCCCAGACCCTTGTTGGAAGCCATACTCAAGCTCCTTTCGTGAGAATTTCCTGCGCCAGCGCGTCATAGGCGCTCGCGCCCCGGCTGAACCGGTCGTAGGCGAAGATCGGAAGACCGTGGCTCGGCGCTTCCGACAGGCGCACGTTCCGCGGGATCACCGCGGCAAAGACCTTGCCGGGGAAGTGGCGGCGCACCTCTTCGGCGACCTGCGCGGAGAAATTTGTCCGGCCGTCGTACATGGTAAGAAGCACGCCGAAAATGCCGAGCGTCGGGTTTAATTTCCGCTTGACGGCGCGAAGCGTCATCATGAGGTCCGAAAGTCCCTCGAGCGCGTAATACTCGCACTGCACGGGGATCAAAATTTCGTCCGCCGCACAAAGCGCGTTGAGCGTCAGAAGCTCCAACGACGGCGGGCAGTCGATGAAAATGTAGTCGTACTGGTCGCGCAGCGGCTCTAAGGCGTCACGCAGACAGTATTCCCGCCGCTCGAGCCCCACCATCTCCACGCCCGCGCCCGAAAGCGCCGCACCGGAGGCAAGAAGATCGGAATACTCGGTGTGAATGATTGCGTCTTTTGCGCTCTCGCCGCCGATGACGATATCGTAGGTGGACACGGCGACCTCGTTTTTGTCCACGCCGAGCCCGGAGGTCGCGTTGGCCTGCGGGTCAAAGTCGCAAAGAAGCGTCCGCTTGCCCGCCTTGTGGAGCCCCGCCGCCAGATTGACTGCCGTCGTCGTTTTTCCGACGCCGCCCTTCTGGTTGACCAGTGCGATGATACGTCCCATTGCCGCGCCTCCTTGCCGATACATTGATTAAAAGTCAGTTTCTATTATAGTCTGCGCCCTGCCGAAATGCAACAGAAAAAAGCGCCTGCCGCAGATTGGAAAACCCGCCGTTTTCCCGGAAAAAACCGTCTTGAAGCGGCTGCTTTTCTGTGGTAAAGTAGTGCAAACCTGTAAATACTGTATCAGGAGGATGTGCATATGCTCCCGTCCCTTCCGCCAGCATGGAAGCGCCTGCTGGCAAATGAACTGCAAAAGCCGTATGTGCGGCAGCTCGAAAGCAGGCTGGCGCTGGCCTACGAGACCGAAACGGTCTACCCGCCAGAAGAAGACCTCTTTTCCGCGTTTTCTCTGACCGCGCCGGAGGATATCCGCGTCGTGATTCTGGGGCAGGACCCCTACCACGAGCCCGGACAGGCCAACGGTCTGGCGTTTTCGGTGCGGGAGGGCGTGAAGCTGCCGCCGTCGCTTCAGAATATCTATAAGGAGCTGGCGCTGGACCTCGGCATCGAGCCGGTCAAAAACGGCGATCTGACGCCGTGGGCGAAGCAGGGCGTGTTTCTGCTCAATACCGTTTTGTCCGTGCAGGCGCACAAGGCCAACTCCCACAAGGACTTCGGCTGGCAGCGCTTTACCGACGCCGTGATCGACGCACTGGGCGCTCTGCCGCAGCCGGTCGCGTTTCTCCTCTGGGGCGCACAGGCGCAGAAGAAGGCCGCGGCCATCGAAAAAAGCCCGTATCCGCGCAAGATTCTCGCCTCCGCGCACCCGAGCCCCCTGAGCGCCTACCGCGGATTTTTCGGCAGCCGGCCCTTTTCGCAGGTGAACGATTTCCTGCTTTCTTGCGGGTTTGACGCAATCGATTGGAAAATTCCCGAACATGCACAAAAGAACACCCCTTTGGGATAGAAATTTTTTCACATAAATTCTTCATTTTTTTCGGATTTTCCTGTTGAAATTTCCGCCCTAGTGTCATAGAATATTTGAAGTTGGTTTTGTGCGGAAGGAGCGTGGATTTATGCTGCATGTTGTGCTGGTTGAACCGGAAATTCCGGCCAATACCGGCAACATCGCCCGTACCTGCGCGGCCACCGGAAGCGTGCTGCACCTCATCCGCCCGCTGGGCTTTGACATTTCCGACAAGGCGGTCAAACGCGCGGGTCTTGACTACTGGCACCTTGTGGACGTGCGGGACTATGAAAATCTCGATGACTTTTTCGCAAAAAACGACGTACAGCATATGCGCCTGTTTTCGACCAAAG
>CAKUJL010000082.1 GCA_934661715.1 uncultured Oscillospiraceae bacterium
CTTAAAAAAGAGTGGAAGCTTGTGATGATGCCGGTGCCGCTGCTGTTTCTTTTGTTGAGCGGCCTCGTGCTGATTCCGAATTATCCGTATTACGTGACGTTTTTCTATACCACGCTCGGCATTTTCCTCATGCTCCAGTCGGCGCGGGAAAACCGGGATCTATATTACATGGCGCTGCTGCCGATCACAAAGCGCGAGATGGTGAAGGCGCGGTTCTTGCTCGTTCTTTCGGTCGAGGGCTTACAAATGCTCGTCTGCATTCCGTTTTTGCTCCTCCGGGCCAGCTATGGAACGCTCAAAAACGCCGTCGGCATCGAGGCGAACGTCGCGTTTCTGGGCCTGAGCCTGGTGCTTCTGGGGCTTTTCAACCGCATCTTTTTCCCGATGCACTACAAAAACGCGTATGATCTCGGAAAGCCGTTCGTCGTCTCGAGCGCGGCGATGGCCGTCTGCATCTTCGTTCTGGAGGGCTTACAGCACGTGCTGCCCTATTTCAGCACCGTCTGCGACAGCTACGCGCCGGATGATCAGCTGCGCCAGCTGCCCGTCCTGCTCGGCGGCGCGGTCATATTCGCCCTGCTGACGCTCAGGAGCTATCACTTCAGCGTTTCGCGGTTTGAAAACGCGGATCTATAAGCGCAAAAATCCTCCGTATGACCTTCATACGGAGGATTTCGTTTATTCACCCTGCCTGGGCACCTGTCCCTGTCCGTTTCCCGGCTTATTGCCGCGATAGCGGCGGCGGCGTGGGCGCTTGGGCGCGTCAGAATTGGCTTCCGGCTTTTCTCCCTGCGGCTTATCGGCCTGCGGCTTTTGTTCGGGCTGCGGCTTTTTTTCGCCGTTCGGACGCGGCTGGCGAGGCTTTTGCTCGTTCGGGCGCTTGTCTCGTCTGGGCTCCGGCTTCTTTTCCGCGGGCTTCTCGGGGGCCTTTTCGGTCTGGGGCTTTGCCTCCGGTGCGCCGTCTGTGCCCTTTCCGCGGCGGCGGCGGGAGCGGCGGCGGGGCTGCTTGTCCGGCTTTCCCTCTTCCGCGGGCTCTTCCGCGGCCTGCGCCTCGGCGGGCTGCTGCGGCGCTTCAAAGACCTCCTTCTTCGCCGCGAACATGCTCTCCTGATCGAAGCTGCTGACCTGATCGGGGTAGATCAGCTCGGGCAGGGGCTCAAACTCCTCTTCCTTCGGCTGCACCTTGCGCGGCTTCGAGGAGATGGGGGCCAGATCCTTCGGGATCGGCGGGTCGTTTTTCCGCGCCTTGCCGTTTCGCAGCACGCAGATATCGCAGTTTTTGTAGCAGCCGATCGTATCGGGGCTCTCTTCCATGCGCACCTTCACGCACTGGCGCAGAAGATTCACCTCTGTCACCGTGCCGCGGCCATCGGGCGTGTCGACGAACGACTCGTTCTTGGGCGCGGTCTTGAGAAGGTCCTCATACGCCTCCTGCTCATACTTCAGGCAGCACATGAGCCGCCCGCACGTGCCGGAAATTTTCGTGGGGTTCAGGCTGAGATTCTGCGTCTTGGCCATTTTGATGGAGACCGGCTGGAAATCGTCGAGGAA
Organism: uncultured Oscillospiraceae bacterium; assembly: GCA_934661715.1. Classification (GTDB taxonomy): domain Bacteria; phylum Bacillota; class Clostridia; order Oscillospirales; family Oscillospiraceae; genus CAG-170. The sequence goes on from CAKUJL010000082.1 coordinate 1,552, forward strand.
TTCCTTGCAGCAGAACGGTCTTCCGCAAACGCCGAGTCCGCCGACCATCTTCGCCTTGTCCCGCACGCCGATCTGCCGCAGCTCAATGCGCGTGCGGAACGCCGAGGCAAGATCCTTGACCAGCTCGCGGAAATCCACGCGGCCGTCGGCGGTGAAGAAGAAGAGGATCTTGCTGCCGTCGAACGCGGCCTCGGCAGAGACCAGCTGCATTTCCAGCTTGTGATCGGCGATCTTCTGCTGGCAGACCTCAAAGGCCCGCTTTTCCTTCTCCTGATTTTCCTGATTGACGCGCTCGTCCTGCGCGGTGGCCATACGCAGAACCTTGCGCAGCGGCGGCACGATCTCGCTTGCTTTCACCTCGTGGCACGCACCGGCGCAGATGCCGTATTCGTCTCCCCGCGCGGTCTCAATGATCACGTGGTCTCCCGCCTCCGGGCGCAGCTCGCCGGGGTCAAAGAAATACGTCTTCGCGTTGCTGCGGAAGCGGATATCCACGACCGTCACGCGCTCGGGCTCTTCCGGCGCCGGTTCTTCTGCGGGCGCTTCGGCTTCGGCGGCCTGCAATTCGCTTTGTACCTGCGAAAGCTCCTCCTGCGCCTGGGTGCGCTCTTCTGCCGCGGCTGCTTCTTCCGGCGCGGCGGGCGCTTCTATTGTTTCCTGCTGCGCAGGCTCTGCCGCTTCGGGCTCCTGCGCGGCCAAATCCATTGTCCGTTCTTCGTCCATAGTGTCTCCAATCTATTTGCAATATCTGCAATTACCGTAGTTTCACGCACAGTTCTCCAACGACGGCACCGACGCCGACGTTTCCCGCCAGATCGTCCGCCGTCTGCCGCAAAAGCTCTGCCGCCGCGAAAATCTCCGCGCCGGTCCTGCCTCTTAAAAGTGTCTGCGCCGTTTTGTCCGGGGAAAGCGCACCGGCTCTGGCCCGCAGGGCAAGACACAGAAGCCTTCTCGTCTGCGTGAAGACCTCCGTCAGCTGCCCGCGTCCGGCCTTTTCCATCGGCACGAGCGTCTGAAGAAGCGCCCATGTGTCGCGCTCTGCAAACGCCATCGCAAGCGCCAGTGCCTGCGGTGAAACGAGTTCTCCGCGCAGACTCTCACACGCGGGCCCGAGAAAGCCCTCCGCCTGCTCCAACGCCTGCCGCAGCTCATCCTCCCGCTTTTCCGGGAAGCGCTTTCGAAGCTCCGGCAGCGCCTCATCGGGCGCAAGCGGCGCGAGCTGTAACTGTACGGCGCGGCTGCGGATCGTCGGCAGGAGCGTTTCCGCGCTCGTCGTGAGGAGCAGGAAGACCGCGTAGGTAGGCGGCTCTTCTAAGATTTTCAGCAGCGCGTTCTGCGACGCCTCGCCCAGATCCTGCCCGCGCGGGAGGATGTAGACCTTTTTCCGTCCTTCGTTCGGCCGGATGAACACATCGCTTCGCGCCTGCCGGACGATGTCGACGGCGACGTTTTTGTGCTCCGTGTCGTCGACGGTGATAACGTCCGGATGCTGGTCTGTCAGAACCTTGCGGCATGCCGGGCAGACCCCGCAGCCGGGGTCATTTTCCCGCTGGCATTCAAAGGCCGCCGCCATCAGACGCGCCAGCGTATGCCGTCCAGAGCCCTCGGGGCCGCACAGAAGATAGCAGTGCGAGGTTTTTTTCTGCCGGAAAGAAGCTTGCAGACGGCTTTTCAGCGCGTCGTTTCCGAGAAAACCGCCAAAGTCCATCGTCCGCTCCCCTCCTTCGCCGGAAAACCAGTTTCCTAATTGTATAGTATACCAAGAAATCTCCCATCGCGCTACTGTTTTTTTCGTCCTTTTTCCGCTGTGCGCCGCGGCCTTGTAATTCTCTATTGTCGAATTTTTCGCCGTTTCTTTCGGTTTTGCCGGACGAGGCTCTTGACAGTTGCCGCCGACGCCGTTATTCTATGTGCAGAATTACCATAGCGTCAACTGACGCTGAACAGGAGGTATGAAAATGAACAGAAGAATTCTTGCGCTTCTGCTTGCGCTCGTCATGGTCCTTGGCCTGATGACCGGCTGCGCGTCCGGCAAGACCGAGACCGCCGCACCCGAAACGGCGCAGACCGAAACCGCACCCGCAGAAGAAGCAGCCGCTGAAGAAACGGCTCCCGCGGAGGAAACAGCCGCGGAAGAAACGGCCCCCGCAGAAGAAGCCGCGTTTGAGACCGTTGAATTCACCGACAGTCTCGGCAGAACCGTCACCCTTCCCGCGGACATCACCCGCATCGCGCCCAGCGGCGCCGTGGCAACCATGATGCTCGCCGCCATCGCGCCCGAGTGCATGGTCACCGTCAACGCCACCCCCAGCGACCGCCAGATGGCGTTCCTCTCGTCGAACCTGGCAAGCCTTCCCGAGACCGGCCAGATGTACGGCAGCAAGGCGAATCTGAACCTTGAGACGCTCCTTTCCGCAGACCCGCAGGTCGTCATCGACCTCGGCGACAAGAAGGGCGATATAGCGGCCGACCTCGACGCCTTACAGGAGCAGATCGGCATCCCCGTTATCTTCCTGGAGGCAGACCTTCCCCATATGGCAGCAGCCTTCCGCACGCTCGGCGGCCTCCTTTCCGGCAAAGCGGACCGCGGCGAAGCGATCGCCAGCCTCATTGACCGCACCACCGCGATGGCCGCCGAAAACGCCGCGAAGATCACCGACGATATGCGCGTTCGCGCCATGTACACCACCGGCGAAGACGGCCTCGGCACCAATGCAGCCGGTTCCGTGCAGGCGCAGGTTCTGGACCTGGTCGGCGTTGAAAACGCGGTCGTGGTCGAGGACGTCACCAACAAGGGCGGCGGCAACATCATCAGCCTCGAGCAGCTCTACAACTTCGATCCCGACGTCATCCTCTTTGACGCAAACAGCATTTATGAGACCGTCACCGACGATCCCGCTTGGGCGCAGCTGACCGCGATCTCGACCGGCAAGTACTACGAGGTCCCCGGCTCTCCCTACAGCTGGCTCTCCGGTCCTCCGTCGATGAACATGATCCTCGGCGTGTGGTGGCTCGGCAATCTCGTCTATCCCGAGATCTACGACTACGACATGAGCGAAATGACGCAGGAGATCTACAAGACCCTCTGGAACTACGATCTCACCGCCGAAGAAACCGCCGCGCTCCTGGGCAATTCCACCCTCAAGGCCGCGCAGTAATCAAAAGGCCGCAGGACAATGTCCTGCGGCCTTTTTGGTCTTACGATACCGCACCCTCTGTAGGGGCGGACGCGGCTTTCCGCCCAGCAGAAATACGTCCGAAACGCGAAAAACTGCGGCAAATTCGTAACTTCCCAAGGGCGGACAGAGACGTCCGCCCCTACAAACACCGTTTTTTGCAAGAAAAAACACGGATCCCTTGCTCGGGCATGGCAAAAGGCCGGACATAAGTCCGGCCTTTGTTTTGACGTCTTTTATCTGTTGTTGTAGGCCTTGATGCCGAGGGCCAGAAGGTCCATGGCACGCTCGAGCTTATCCTGCTTGAGGATGTAGGCAATACGGATCTCGTTCTTGCCCTTGCCCGGCGTTACGTACATCGGAGCGCCCGGTGCGAACATGACGGTATCGCCATTGTCGTCGAACTCTTCGAGCAGCCACTTCTGGAAGTTGTCCGCGTCGTCGATGGGCAGAGCCGCCATCAGATAGAACGCGCCCTTCGGGCAGTCGAACACGACGCCGGGGATCTCACGCAGCTTGGCGACGACGGTGTCGCGGCGGCGCTTGTACTCTTCGCGGACAGCCGCAAAGTAGGCAGGCTCGACCTGATACAGAGCCGCGGAAGCGACCTGATCGAGCGTGGCGACGGAAAGTCTGGCCTGGCAGTACTTCAGCGCATGGCCCAGCAGGTCGTGGTTGCGGGTCAGGATGCAGCCGATACGCGCGCCGCAGGCGGAGAAGCGCTTGGAGACGGTGTCGATAACAACGACATTGTCTGCAGCGTCTGCAAATTCGCCCATGGACTGCAGCGGCTCGCCGCCGTAGACGAACTCACGGTATGCTTCGTCGCCGATGATGAACAGGTTGTGCTCCTTGGCGATGTCGCACATCATGCGCATCTCTTCCGGGGTCAGGACGACGCCGGTGGGGTTGCCGGGGTTCGTGACCATGATCGCGCGGGTATGCTCGTTGATCTCCTTTTCCACCTTCTCGCGGTCGGCATAGTGATAGCCTTCCTCGGGGCAGGTGGGGATGGGATGGATGTGCGCACCGCAGGTGTTGACCATGGTGTTGTAGTTGGGATAGAAGGGCTCGGGAATCAGGATCTCGTCGCCGTCGTCGAGGATGCACTCCAGAACGATCTGAAGGGCTTCGGAACCGCCGGTGGTGATGAGGATCTCGTCCTTCTCAAAGTGCATGTCCAGATCGTCATAGTACTTCTGGATGGCGTCGATGAGAACGGGCATACCGGGGGACGGAGCATACTCCAGAACCGGCTGGTTGAACTCACGGATGGTGTCGAAGAACTGCTTCGGGGTTTCCACGTCGGGCTGGCCAATGTTCAGATGATAAATCTTCTTGCCCTTGGCCTCAGCCGCCACCGCGTAGGGGTGGAACTTGCGCATCGGGGAAAGGCCACACTTCTCGACCTTGCTGGAGAACTTCATTTGAATACCTCCTTGATTTTTTAACGCCGGGCCGTGTATCATGCGTAATGCACAAATTTCAAGCCGCAAGCGCCGCGTCTTTCAGACATTCAGCATATGAATTATAGCATATCTACCGAGTTCGCGCAAGATGTCTGCGTGTAAATTTTGCATTTCTCATGCATTTCTTTCCACGTTTTGATCCGTCCCGGCATTTGGCCAGACAAAAGCATCCCGCAGAAGGCTCTGCGGGACGCTGGTGCGTTTGCTTATTCCTCGTTTCCGGCGTTCTTGTAGCGGCTGTAGGCCACGACAATGCGGCGGTTGGGCTCGGTGCCGGTCGAGTAGGTGGTGACGTCGGGGTAGTCCTGAAGCTCGGCGTGGATGACATGGCGCTCATAGGCGTTCATCGGCTCGAGGGTGATGTTCCGGCGATAGCGGGTAACCTTGCCGGCGACCTTGCGGGCCAGGCGCTGGAGCGACTCCTCGCGCTTGAGGCGGTAGTTCTCCGCGTCGACGTTGATGCGCACACGCTTGTTCTGGCCGCGGTTGACGGCGTAGTTCGCGAGGTGCTGGATGGCGTCGAGCGTTTCGCCGCGGCGTCCGATGAGAATGCCGAGGTTTTCGCCGACCAGATCGACCGAATAGCTCTCGTCCGCGTTTTTCATCGCGTGCGGCACGGCGCTGGAGCCCATGTGCTCGAGAAGCCCCTTGATGAACTGCTCGATGCGCTCTTCCGTGGAGCCGGGCTCGGCGGGCGTGTAGACCTTGGG
>CAKUJL010000083.1 GCA_934661715.1 uncultured Oscillospiraceae bacterium
GAACCGCCTTACACCTTCGGCGCTCTTGTAAGAGGCTCTCCAGAGAGGAACAACTGCATTTGTATTTTACACAAAATAGGGCATCATTTCAAGTGCTTTGCTGTAAAAAATATATAAATATTTTTGTATCAATTGCCTTATCCACAGTTTTTGCACCGTTTGTGCCGAAAAACCGTCCTTTTTCGGATGTTTGTAAACTTTTCCTAGGAATTTCTTTTTTCAGGATTTCTCAGTCGACGTAAGGATTCTGCAAAGAAGCGTTATTTGCCGCTTGCGCCGTAGTTCGACAGGACACGCGCCGATGGGTCGTCCACGTTGCAGCCGGGCCACGTCTTGTTCGGCATCCAGAAATCAACGACCATCTCGGACTGGCCGGGGTAGTATTTTTCGAAAATTTCGCGGTACAGAAGCGACTCCTTGGTAAACGGCTGCGCGTGGGTGTACTTCTGACGCTTTTCCTCGAACTCCTCCTGCGTGTACTGCGTCTCGGCGAACGCCTTCAGATCGTCGACCATCGAGTGGCCCACCGCGTCGGAGAACGCGGCCTTTTCGCGGTACAAAATGTCGTGCGGCAAATAGTCGCCCTCAAACGCGTGGCGGAGCAGATACTTGCCCTTTCCGTATTTGTTGAGCTTCAGCTCAGGATCGACGGCCATGACGTACTTCACAAAGTCCAAATCACCGAACGGGACTCTGGCCTCCAGAGAGTTGACGCTGATGCAGCGGTCTGCGCGAAGAACGTCGTACATGTGAAGCTCGCGGATGCGCTTTTCGGCCTCCTTCTGAAACTCCTCTGCACTGGGCGCAAAGTCCGTGTACTTGTAGCCGAACAGCTCGTCGGAAATTTCGCCGGTCAGGATGACGCGCAGGTCGGTGTTCTCGTGGATCCACTTGCAAAGAAGGTACATGCCCATGCTGGCGCGGATGGTCGTAATGTCGAACGTGCCGAGCATCCGGATGACCTCCTCGAGAGAGTCCAGAACCTGCTCCTTTGTCATATAGACCTCGGTGTGATCGCTTCCGATGTAGTCGGCGACCTGCTTGGCGTACTTGAGGTCGATGGCGTCCTCGCTCATGCCGATGGCAAAGGTGCGGATGGGGGTCTTCGACTCCCGCGCGGCGATGGCGCAGACAAGAGACGAGTCAAGGCCGCCGGAGAGCAGGAAGCCAACCTTTGCGTCAGCCACCAGGCGCTTCTCTACGCCGCGAATGAGCTTGTCGTGGATGTTTTTACAGACCGTGTCCAAATCGTCTGGAAGGACCGTCTCAGCGCTTGCAATGTCGCTGTAGCAGACGAACTTGCCGTCCTTGTAGTAATGTCCGGGAGGAAACGGCATGATCTTGTCGCACAGGCCCACGAGGTTCTTTGCCTCGCTTGCAAAGACGATGACGCCCTTCTTGTCGTAGCCGTAGTACAGCGGGCGAATGCCGATGGGGTCACGCGCGGCGATGTACTCCTTGGTTCTGCCGTCGAAGAGAATGAGCGCAAACTCCGCGTCCAGCATCCGGAACATATCGACGCCGTGCTCAAAATACAGCGGCAGCAGAATCTCGCAGTCAGAGCCGCTCACAAACTCGTACTTTTTTTCGAGCTCTTTTTTGAGCTTCTCGAACCCGTAAATTTCGCCGTTGCAGACGACGTAGCTGCCGTCTCGCTCAAACGGCTGCATCCCGGCGGGCGTCAGTCCCATGATGGACAGCCGGTGGAAGCCCAGCAGGCCCTTTCCGGTGTCGACGATGCGGCTGTCGTCGGGGCCGCGCGAGGTGGTCTTCAGAAATCCCTTTTCAAATTCAGCAAAAGCGGCACAGCAGTCGCAGTAGCCCATGATCGAACACATGATAAAATCCTCCAATGATCTGTAAGGTATTTTTCAGCATCCGACAGGGCAAGTGCTGACTCGCTGTGCCACCTGTCTTTGTTCTCTATGGGCATCCTGTAATGCCCTGCTTCTGTAACGGAAAGCAAGTCCGGCGCACCTAGTAAGGCTTCTGCCCTTTCAGCTTGCGGCTCGACGGGTGTTCTTCGCGTAACGCTTGCTGCGCGGCTTCCACCTTGCCCACGCTCTCTGTCAGCAGCCTTTTACGGTACTTTTCCCGGCTCAAACGCCTTTGGTACTTTGGTATGTTGTTTTACGTTATGCTCTTCGCCGGAACCATTTCAGTCCCAGGCGCTGGTATCCAGACACGCGAGGAAAGCGGAGGCCTCGAGCGCGAAGCAGGAATAGAAAAAATCGTTCTGTTCGTGCACGCTTTCCATCAGGAACGAATGTGCCGGGTCAATGAACTGGTAGGGATGGTCTTCGTTGTAAGAGTGGTTAACATTGCGGTTCATATTGAATCCTCCTTCTAAAAATTAAAACAATAAAAATTGGTTTCGATAGATTTACTTGACGCCGAAGAGTAATTTGTCGTACGTCGGGAACGGCCAGAAGCTTTCTGCGGTGAGGGTCTCGGCCTCGTCGCACACGACGCGCAAGGCCGCCATTTTCGGAAGCACAGCGTCGCGGATGGAAAAGGCGCTTTCTGTGACGCTCGAGAGCGTCCGCACGTGGAAGATGGCTTTTTCGAGCTCCGCGGTCTTCTCGTCAATTTCGTCGGCAAGGGAAGACAGCTTCGCGATCGTCTTCGTTTCATACCGCGCCGAGAGCTCGGGGATCGCGGCCTTTTTCGCGAGCAGCGTGTCGGTGAGCTCCTTGGCGTAGCGCTCGACCGCCGGGAGAATTTCCTTTCTCGACATGTCGACCATTGTCTGCGCCTCGATGGATACGGTCTTGCCGTAGTTCTCCATCATAATTTCGTACCGGGACTCGAGCTCGGCCTTCGTGAAGACCTTGAGCGAGGTCAGCATATCGACGTTTTTCTTTTCCAGCAGATACGGCATCGCGTCCGGCGTTGTGCGAAGGTTTAATAGGCCGCGCTTTTCGGTCGCTTCTTTGATCCACGCGTCGTCGTAGCCGTTGCCGTTGAAGATGATGCGCTTGTGCTCATGGATGGTTCTTGTTGCCGGTGAAGGCGAAGGGCGACGTGCGGTTGCGGTCGGTCGTGTCGCGGATGAACTTGGGAAGCACGTGTACGCCCAGCTTCATGACGGTTTTTTCCGCCGCGTTGTAGGGCGCGTCCTGCTCAATGGCGTCCAGAATCGCCGTCAGTTCGTCGCCCAGGAAGATGGACACGACCGCAGGAGGCGCTTCGTTGGCCCCAAGCCGGTGATCGTTTCCCGCCGTCGCGACGGAAATGCGGAGAAGATCCTGATACTCGTCGACCGCCTGAATGACGGCGCAGAGGAAAAGTAAAAACTGTGCGTTTTCATAGGGCGTTTCGCCGGGAGTCAGGAGATTTACGCCCGTGTCCGTCGCCATCGACCAGTTGTTGTGCTTGCCGGAACCGTTGACGCCCGCGAAGGGCTTTTCGTGGAGCAGACACACGAGGTTGTGCCGCAGCGCGACCTTCTGCATGATCTCCATCGTCAGCTGGTTGTGGTCGGTCGCGACGTTTGTCGTGGTGTAGATGGGGGCCAGCTCGTGCTGAGACGGCGCTACCTCATTGTGCTCGGTCTTTGCAAGAACGCCCAGCTTCCAGAGCTCTTCGTTGAGGTCTTCCATGAAGGCCGCGACTCTGGGCTTAATGACACCGAAGTAGTGATCGTCCAGCTCCTGCCCCTTCGGGGGCTTGGCGCCGAAGAGCGTCCGGCCGCAGAAGACGAGGTCTTTTCTCTGGTCGAACATGTCCTTGTCGATGAGGAAATATTCCTGCTCGGGGCCGACAGAGGTTTTGACGCATTTAACGCTTTCGTTTCCAAAGAGCTTCAGAACCCGCATCGCCTGCTTGTTAAGCGCCTGCATTGACCGAAGCAGCGGCGTTTTCTTGTCGAGCGCCTCTCCTCCATACGAGCAGAACGCCGTCGGGATGCAGAGCGTCTTTCCTTTGATGAAGGCGTAGGACGTGGGGTCCCACGCGGTATAGCCTCTTGCCTCAAACGTGGCTCTCAGGCCGCCGGAGGGGAAGCTCGACGCGTCGGGCTCGCCCTGGATGAGCTCCTTGCCGGAAAACTCCATGATCACGCCGCCGTCGGGAGAGGGGCTGATGAAGCTGTCGTGCTTTTCGGCGGTGATGCCGGTCAGCGGCTGGAACCAGTGGGTGAAGTGCGTCGCGCCGTGCTCTACGGCCCAGTCGCGCATGGCCTCAGCCACGGCATTCGCCACCTGATTGTCCAGGCTCACCCCTTCGTCGATCGTCTTTTTCAGGGACTTGTAAACCTTGGACGGAAGCTTGGCCCGCATGACTCTGTCATCGAACACCAAACTTCCGAAATAATCCGGTACCGTTTGCATCGTCAGCACTCCTTTCTCAAAATCAAAAGCAAAAACGGGGCACTGCGCCGGAATACCTCCGAGACGCCATTGCCCCGCCCTGCTTCGCTGTAGCTTATATTCAGGATTGGTTCGTAAAAAAGGAAAAGACGCCTTTGAGCCCCATTGCTCAAAGACGCCGTTGCCTTATGCTGCGAATTATAAACACGTGTCCGCCATTTGTCAAGCATTATTTTCGAAATTTTGCAGGAAATTTTTTCGCTCCTGCATTTCGTAGTCTTTCGTTCATCATTTTGCGGCAAGATACGGGGGTAATTTTGCCTTTGTCTTGTTTGTTTGCACGAAAAGCAGTTTTCGCTTGCACCGCCATTGACAGCCGCATTCGCGCATGGTATCATATAGCACATATTGAGATTTTGCAAGAACCTGACATTTAATATTGTAAACAGAAGTGAGCAATGGCGTTCATTCGGGCGGGGGTGGTACCTGCTCGGAAGAACGCTCTTTTTTATGGGGAACCTCCGATTGCATCGTCTGCGGGCTTCGCCGGATCTTTTGTCCCAATGCTGCGGTTTGCAAGCTTGAAATACACAAAGTATTCCTGCGCTTGCAAGCCTTGCCTTGGAACAAAATCTCTCGGCGAATCCTCTTGCCGATGCAATCGGAGCTTCCCTGAATTCGATTTGAATTGTGAAAGGCAGGGCGCGAACATGGTTTACGAAAAAGAAGAAATCCTGCAATATATCATCGAAGAGGACGTCAAATTCATCCGCATGACCTTCTGCGACGTGACCGGACGGCTCAAGAACGTGTCGATCATGCCGGACGAGCTGGACAGAGCCTTTTCCTACGGCATCGCGATCGACGGCTCGGCCATCGCGGGCTTCGGCGGCGAGGTGTTTTCCGATCTGCTCCTGAAGCCGGACGCTTCGACGCTTTCCATTCTTCCCTGGCGGCCGGAACACGGGCGCGTGGTGCGGATGTTCTGCTCGGTGCATTATCCGGACGGACGGCCCTTTGAACTCGACACCCGCTCGATCCTCAAAAATGCGGTAGAGGCAGCGAAGGACGAAGGCTATACGTTTTTCTTCGGCCCCGAGATGGAGTTTTACCTCTTCCGGCTGGACGAAAACGGAGACGCCACGAAGCTCCCCTATGACAGAGCGTCCTACATGGACGTCGCGCCGGACGACAAGGGCGAAAACGTGCGCCGCGAGGCGTGCCTGACCTTGGAGCAGATGGGCATCCGCCCCGAAAGCTCCCACCACGAGGAAGGCCCCGGCCAGAACGAAATTGACTTCCGCTACGCAGACCCCGTCACCGCGGCAGACAACGCGCTGACCTTCAAGAGCGTCGTTTCGACCGTCGCGGCAGGAAACGGCCTTTGCGCCGACTTTTCGCCCAAGCCCCTGCCCGATGCGCCGGGCAGCGGCATGCACGTCAATCTCTCCGTCAAAAGCGCGGACGGCCGCGACGTGATGCCGCAGGTGATGGCGGGCATTCTGGAGCATGTCGCGGACATCAGCATTTTCTTAAACCCTGTCGACGCGTCCTATCACCGGCTCGGCAGCCGCAAAGCCCCGCGCTATATCTCGTGGTCGAGCGAGAACCGGTCGCAGCTCATTCGCATTCCCGCGGCGTTCGGCGAATACCGGCGTGCAGAGCTCCGTTCCCCGGATGCAGCGTGCAATCCGTATCTTGCCTTCGCGCTGCTCATTTACGCGGGACTCGACGGCATCAAGCGCCAGCTTCCCCTGCCCGAGCCTGCCGACGTGAACCTTTTCACCGCGCCGGAGAGCGTTACGCAGGCCTTCCGCACGCTTCCCGAGCGTCTGGACAAGGCAAAGCAGCTGGCAAAGGAAAGCGCCTTCACCGCGTCCGTTCTCCCCAGGGCGCTTATCTCGTATTACACCCGCTGAACCCAGCGTTTTCTGACGTTCCCGAAAGGAGGCTTTGCGATGGAGAGAATGGACCGCGCGTACAGCGTGCTGCTCGTCTCCGGCGCGGAAAAATTCAATACCGCCGTCCGGCCCATGCTTCCCGAGCGCGAGTTCTCCCCTGTCGTCGTTGCCCCGGACGTATCAAGCGCAAGAAGGCGGCTTCTGGAGCGGAAATTTGATCTTCTGATCATCAACGCGCCGCTTCCGGACGAGTTTGGCACGCGTCTGGCGTTGGACGTCTGCGAGACGACGCAATCCGGCGTTCTGCTGCTGGTGAAGGCGGACAGCTTCGCAGATGTGACGGCCCGCGTCGCGCCCTCCGGTGTTCTGACACTGCAGAAGCCGACCAGTCCCGCGCTCTTTTCCTCGACGCTGCGCCTTCTTTGCGCCACGCGCGAACGGCTTCGCCGCATGGAGCAGAAGACCGCGACACTGGAGGAAAAAATGGAGGAGATCCGCCTTGTCAACCGCGCCAAATGGATTTTGATCGATCAGCTCAAAATGACGGAAAACGAGGCGCACAAGTTTATCGAGCGTCAGGCGATGGACCGCTGCGTGACGCGGCGCGTGATCGCTGAAAATATTCTGGCTACGTATAAATAAACAGAAGGAAAGAGGA
>CAKUJL010000084.1 GCA_934661715.1 uncultured Oscillospiraceae bacterium
CCCCTTGCGGCAAGGGGCCGATTCCCCCTGTCAGGGGGAAATGTCCCGAAGGGACAAAGAGGGTAGGGATGCTGTCACCGAAGGTGACTGAGGGGATTGAGCGCTGGTCGCCGGACGCAGTCGGTATTTTGCTACTGCCCACTGCACAATCCCTCAGTCAGCTGGCGCTGACAGCCCCCTTTACACAAAGGGGCCTTTGGTGCCGCGCAATTCTTTGGTGCGCCGCGTGATTGACCCCATGCCGCAAAATACGATTCCCTGAAATCATTTCGGAGGTTTTTTCTATGGCTGAACTGACGCCCATGATGCAGCAGTACCGCACCGTGAAGGAGCGCAACCCCGACTGCATTCTCTTTTTCCGGCTGGGCGATTTCTATGAAATGTTCGACGAGGACGCACGCATTGCCTCGCGCGAGCTCGATCTCACGCTTACCAGCCGCGACCATGCCAAGGACAAGGCCCCGGAGGACAAGGTGCCGATGTGCGGCGTGCCGTTCCATTCCTCGGAGGGGTATATCGCGCGTCTGGTACAGAAGGGCTACAAGGTCGCCATCTGTGAGCAGATGGAAGACCCGGCTCTGGCAAAGGGCCTTGTCAAACGCGACATCATCCGCATCGTAACGCCCGGCACCGTGACGGAAAGCTCGATGCTCGACGAATCCAAAAACAATTATTACGCCTGCGTCTACGGTCAAAACGGCAGATTCGGCGCGGCGTTCTGCGATATTTCGACCGGCGCGTTCAGCGCCACCGCAATTTCCGGCCCCGACGCCGAAGACGCCGTCTGCAACGAGCTTGGAAGCTTCAGCCCCACAGAACTGCTGCTCGGCGCAGACGCCGAGACCTCGGAAGCGCTCAAGACCGCGGCCAGCGGAAAACTCGGCTGCTGCATGGGAAGAAGCCATGAGCACCAGTTCGATTTCAGCCTCTGCAAGGCTGCCGTAGAGGCGCAGTTTTCGAAAACACAGGAACAGCTCGGCCTTGCGGGGCAGGACGAGGTCGTCATCGCGGCGGGTGCGCTTTTATGTGCGCTGCGCGACGCGCAGAAAAACGAGCTGCCGCACATCCGCGAGCTCGACTATTACGTCGCGGGAAAATTCATGGGTCTTGACTTAACGGCCCGGCGCAATCTGGAGCTCACCGAGACCATGCGCTCGAAGGAGAAAAAGGGGAGCCTTTTGGGCGTTCTCGACCAGACGAAAACCGCGATGGGAGGACGGCTTCTTCGCTCGTGGATGGAGCGCCCGCTCTTAAGCCCGAACGCCATTTCCAGACGGCTTTCCGCCACACAGGAGCTCGTGGACAAAACGATCGACCGCGAAGAGCTGCGGCTTTCCCTGCGCGAGGTGTCGGACTATGAGCGCGTTATGGCGCGTATCGTCACCGGAACGGCCAACTGCCGCGATCTGGTCGCCCTGGGGCAGGGCGCGGCGGTGCTTCCCGCGATTCATGACCGGCTTTCTTCGATGCAGTCCCCGCTCTTACAGGAAATTTTCGAAAGCCTCGACACGCTCGAGGATCTGAAAACAGCCATTGAAACCACCATCGTCGACGAGCCACCCTTCGTTCTGCGCGAGGGCGGCATGATCCGCGACGGCGCAAACGAAGAGCTCGATAAGCTTCGCGAAATTCAGAACGGCGGCACCGGAATGCTCACGGCCATTGAAGCGCGAGAAAAGGAAGCCACCGGCATCCGCAATCTTCGTGTGGGCTATAACCGCGTGTTTGGCTATTATATTGAGGTCGCCAAGGGTCAGCTCGGTCTTGTGCCGGATTCTTATATCCGCAAGCAGACGCTTTCGACCGGCGAACGCTACATCACGCAGGAATTAAAAGAGCTCGAGTCGAAAATTCTGGGCGCGAAGGACCGCATTGTCTCGCTGGAATACGAAATTTTCACGCAGCTTCGCACAAAGGTCTCCGAGCAGGCCCCGCGCGTGCAGAAAACGGCGCAGGCCATCGCGCAGCTGGACGTTCTTTGCAGCTTTGCGCACACGGCGGTGCACAACCACTACTGCCGTCCCGAGGTAGACCTCTCGGGCGAGATTCGCATCACGCAGGGCCGGCATCCGGTCGTCGAGCAGATGCTCAAAAATACGCTCTTTGTCCCAAATGACACGGTGCTTGGAGCCGACGGCTGCCGCGCCGCGATCATCACGGGCCCCAATATGGCCGGTAAATCGACCTATATGCGGCAGGTAGCGCTCATCGTTCTGATGGCGCAGATGGGAAGCTTTGTTCCCGCGTCGAGCGCGCGCATCGGCATTGTCGACAAGCTCTTTACCCGCATCGGCGCGTCCGACGATCTGTCCTCCGGCCAGTCGACATTTATGGTCGAAATGAACGAGGTGGCGGACATTCTCAAAAACGCAACGCCGCGGTCGCTTCTCATTTTGGACGAAATTGGCCGCGGCACGTCGACGTTTGACGGCATGGCGATCGCGAAGGCGGTTTTAGAGTACGCGGTCGACGCCAAAAAGCTCGGCGCGAAGACGCTTTTCGCCACGCACTATCACGAGCTGACATCCATGGATCAGGAGATCCCCGAAATTCGGAACTTCAACATCGCCGTCAAAAAGCGGCAGGGCGAAATGATCTTCCTTCGCAAAATTGTCCCCGGCGCGGCGGACGACAGCTACGGCGTGGAGGTCGCGAAGCTCGCGGGCCTTCCCGATAAGCTCATCGCCAGAGCCCGCGCGGTGCTCAAAGAGCTCGAATCCGGCGCACCGAAGGCCCCGGTCATCCGGAAAGAGGCGTCCGACCAGGTGAGCCTGATGGACCTGCAGGCGGACGAAATTCGCGAAAAGCTCGCCGCCGTCAACGTCGAAACCCTCACGCCCATCGAGGCGATGAACGTACTTTACCAGCTCAAGCAAATGCTTTGATTTTATGAAAGGAGCCGAGTCGCTTGGCAAAATCCTATTACTCGCTCGGAAGAAACCTCTCACGGGCCGAAGCCATCGCTGGATGGTGCTATCTGCCGTTTTATCTGGTGCTGCTGAGCGCAATGATTCAGTACGCCGCCGCGGCGCTGCACGTAACGCCCTCGGCCATCACGGTAAACGTCATCTACTTTTCCGTGAACCTTCTGTTCGTGCTGCTCGTGTTCCGGAATTTCCTGCTGCAGCGGTTTTTTGGCTCCGGGTTCTGGAACTTCGTGCAGACGCTGATCCTTGGCTTCGTGCTCTATTACGCGGGCACGTGGGTCATTCAGCTGCTCGAGAGCAAGCTCGCGGGGGATTTTGTCATTTATAATAATGAGACCGTAACCGAGCTCATTTCCACCAACCGCTATGTGATGCTGGCCGCCAGCGTGATTTTCGCGCCCATCGTGGAAGAAACGCTCGTGCGCGGCGTGGTCTTCGGGACCATCCGGCCGGCGTCAAGAGTGCTGGCCTACATCGTCTCGGCGCTTTTGTTTACCCTCATGCACAACTGGCAGTATTTTGGGCTGCATCCGTTCGTTTCGATTCTGCTCAGCTGCCTTCCCTATCTTCCGGCGTCGGTCGCGCTGGCGTGGGTCTATGAAAAGGGCGGCACCATCTGGGCCCCCATCACGCTCCACGCGCTCATCAACGCCATGTCCTTCGGTCTTCTGACCCTGTCCTAAGGAGGTTTCCATGCCGAAAATTATGCAGCTCAGCCCCCACGTGGCGGATCTGATCGCCGCCGGTGAGGTGGTCGAGCGCCCCGCCTCCGTCGTCAAGGAGCTGACGGAAAACGCCATTGACGCGGGCGCGACGCGCATTACCATTGAAATTCAGAACGGCGGCATGACCCTCATCCGCATTTCCGACAACGGCTGCGGCATGGCGCTCGAGGACGCAAGAGTTGCGTTCCTGCGCCACGCAACGAGCAAAATCCGCACAAAGGACGACCTGGCCGCCATCTCGACCCTCGGCTTCCGCGGAGAAGCGCTTGCCGCCATTTCCGCCGTCAGCCGCATCGATCTTCTCACCAAAGCCGCCGATAGCCCCGGCGTGAGCCTGCATCTGGACGCGGGACAGATCACGCAGGAGGACCCCGCGGGCTGCCCGGAGGGCACGACGATTCTGGTGCGCGACCTGTTTTATAACACGCCCGCGCGGATGAAGTTCATGAAGTCCGATCAGGCCGAGGCCTCGGCGGCGTTTCTCGCCGTGCAGCAGCAGGCTCTGGCGCACCCCGAAATTGCCTTCCGCTTCTTGAAAGACGGCGCCGAGCAGCTCTCCACCGCCGGTTCCGGCGACCGCATGGGCGCGATCTACACCGTCTTTGGCCGCGAGATCGCAAACGGCATGGTCGAGGTCAAGGGCTCGTGGGAGCAGTTTTCGGTGCGCGGCTACGTGACAAAGCCCACCTGTACGCGCGGAAACCGCTCGTACCAGTACTTTTTCGTCAATTCCCGCTTCATCAAGTCCCGGATGCTCTCCGCGGCGCTCGAAGAAGCGTATAAAAACCAGCTCATGGTCGGCAGGTTTCCGGCCTGCGTGCTGGAGATCGATCTTCCGGTGCAGGCCGTCGATGTAAATGTCCACCCGGCCAAGACGGAGGTCAAGTTTTTATCCGAGCGCGGCGCATTCGACGCGGTGCACTACGCGGTGCTGTCGGCTCTGAACAAAGCGCCGGGAAGACCCTCGGTAAAGCTGCCAACGACAAAGCAGGAAGCCGCCATACAGGCCGCATCGCCCGCGCCCCGGCCCGGCTTCTTCAAAACCCAGGCGCCGGAAGAATTTCGTCGCACGGCAAGCGCCGCGGAGGAAAACCCGTTTGTGTCTTCCGCGCGTCCGGCGGCAAAGCCCGTTTCCGTTTTTGTCGACGAGCCGTCGTATCTGTCGGCGGCACTGGCCTCTCCCGTGCAGATTCCGGCCCGCTCGCCGAAAAAGCCGGAAGAGAAGCCCGCCGCGCCGGTAACGCCGCTTCCCGCGGAACCAAAACCGGAAGCGCACGTCCCCGTGACGCTGCCGCTTCTGGACGAGTCCCGCCCGGTGGCAGTCGAGCTTCCGCCTGAGAAGAAGGAAGCCTCCGAACCGGCGCAGCAGGCGCTCTCGATGCCCGAGGTCTCCTTCCGCGTCATCGGAGAGACGATGAACACCTACATCTTAGTCGAGCAGGGAGAGAGTCTTCTTCTCATCGACAAGCACGCCGCGCATGAACGGGTGCTGTTTGAAAAATTAAAGTCGGAAGAGCACCCCGTCATGCCGCAGCTTTTATTGGAGCCGCTTGCCCTGCATCTGACAAAGCCGGAGGCCGAGGCGGTGCTCGAAAACGCGGCGCTTTTGGAAGGCCTCGGCTTCGAGGTCTCGGAATTTTCCGATTTGCAGCTCGTTCTGCGGCAGATCCCGTCCGAGCTTTCGCCCGAAGACGCGTGCGCGGCTCTGGAGGCATTCGCGGAAGACCTTCTCGGCGGCAAGCGGCCGTCGCAAAGTGACCTTCGCGACAATCTGCTGCACACGATGGCCTGCAAGGCGGCGATCAAGGCAGGCTGGCACACGGAGCCCGCAGAGCGCGAAGCTCTGGTGCGCGAGGTTCTCTCGCGAGACGATATCAAATATTGCCCGCACGGGCGGCCCGTGTGCATTGAGCTGACAAAAAAGGAGCTTGAAAAGCAGTTCAAGCGCACATAAACGAAAGGAGGCGGCAGGCTTGGAGAAAATCATCTGCGTCGCGGGGCCGACGGCCTCGGGAAAAACACGGCTTGCCGTCGAGCTTGCAAAAGCGTATCACGGCGAGGTCCTGTCCTGCGACTCCATGCAGATCTATAAGGGCATGGCTATCGGAACGGCCGCGCCGACGCTTGCGGAAATGCAGGGCGTGCCGCACCATATGATCGGCGTGATAGACCCGGCGGAGGATTTTTCCGTTGGGAAATACGTCGAGCTGGCAGAGCCGGTTTTGCAGGATATTTTGTCGCGCGGAAAAACCTGCGTGGTCTGCGGCGGCACGGGGCTTTACGCGGACAGTCTTCTTCTCGGGCGAAGCTTTGCTCCCTGTCCGTCGACCGGCGTGCGCGAAGCGCTGGAGCGGGAGGCAGAGCGAGACGGCATTGAACCGCTTCTCGAACGTTTGATGCTCGTCGACCCGGAATCGGGCGCGAAGCTCCACCCATCGGATAAGCGGCGGATCATACGGGCGCTGGAGGTCTATCTCGAAACCGGCGAGACCATTTCCGCGCACAACCGGAAAACGAAGCTGCTTCCTCCAAAGCACGAGGCCGTCTGGCTGGGGCTCAGCTTTGAAAACCGGCAGGCTCTGTATGACCGCATCGACCTTCGCGTCGAGAAAATGCTGGAAGCTGGGCTCCTGGATGAAATTCGCACGCTTTTGTCCTCCGGCGTTCCGCCCACCGCGACGGCCATGCAGGCCATCGGGTATAAGGAATACGTCGAGGTCTTGACCTCCGGCGGGAATTTGGACGCGGCGACGGCTCTGGTGCAGCAGCGCTCTCGCAACTATGCCAAGCGGCAGCTCACGTGGCTGCGCCGGAACGAACAGCTGCATTGGATCTTGCAGCCGCAAAAGCCGGATTTTGACGCCGTATTTCAGGCCGCTCGGGCGTATATTCCTTTTTTCGCGTAAGGAAAATGGTACGATAGGGATATTCCAAAAAAAGAAAAGGAAGCGTCCGCTTCCGGAAAAAGAAGGAGTATCACTATGCAGCGTACCGAAAATTATCAGGATCAATTTCTCAATCAGGCCCGCAGGGAGCGCACAGCGCTGACCGTCT